>JBBSBG010000037.1:0-15195 GCA_038251495.1 Cytophagales bacterium | reverse complement strand
CTGAATCATTCCGACAATCCAAATCTGGTTTCCATAAACGAGGGCGAATACTTTGAAGCGGTGCGGGATATTAAAGTCAATGAGGAATTGTTTTTGGATTACGGAACGATTGTGGAGGGTGATGAAGAATAAAATTTTGGGGTCATCGCGGGCGAGCACCAAACTATAAACATTTAGCCAAATTTTAAACTCGACTCGCGATCTCTATGAAGGTTCATATTATTCGGAGATTTCGGGTCTCGTTTAGGATACTACTTAGTTGTAAGACTGACCACTCGCCCGAAATGACAGTTCAAGGCTGGGTATAATTAGCTCGCTAGAATGATAGCTTTTCATTAACTTTAGTCTCCATCTATATTATGCCCATGAAAACAGTGCGAATTCGGTTACTTCTTCTATGGAAAAGGAAGCTGTTTCTCAAACTGAAAAAACAAAAACCGAATCTTCAAATACTGTCTATGCAATTTAAGAAGGAAGCGTTTATACGAAGCCAAATATCGAATCTGATATTAAATATACGGCCAAGGCGGGTGTAGGATTCATTATAATTAGGGAAACAAAGTATTTTGCCTATGTGAGCTTCACAACTCCAAATGCAAGAACAGATAAAGGATATATATTACTGGATAAGCTAAAGAGTAAATGAAGGAAATTTCCCTTTTAGCAGTTGCCTTTGCCGCTGGTTCTATTTTTGGATGGTGGTCTTCAAATATTTTTATCTCCAGAAGTGATAAGTATGGAGCCGCTCCAATGAGCATCTTCTTTAAAAGACTTGGGATAGCATTTTTTGGAGGACTTGCCTTTGTGTACTTAGTACTTAATTTTTTAAATAATAGTTAAGGATTGGGAAACATTGGTCTCTTCGCGTTGACTTCACCGACAAACGTGATAAAAGATTGACTCTTCAATTTACTATCTTGTACTCACCTTAACCTCATCACCATGCAACTCAGTCACCGCAGAAAATTCGTTAAGCAACTGTTGGCCACTTCGCTTACAGGCTTTGCTCTTCCTTCGTTTGCAGCAATAAGCAAATCAACTCCACCCAATTCAGTTGCTGATGAACAATACTGGGAGAATTTGAAAAATCAATTTTCGGTACCAGCCGATCATATTATGATGAATGCGGCCAATCTTTGTCCCGGTCCCATAGTAGTTCAGGAAAAAGTACGGGAATTTACCAATGCACTTAACAAAGATGTTAGCTTTCAATACCGGGCTTTATTTGCTGCTACCAGAAAAAAATCTGTTACCCTGTTGGCGCAGTTTGTAGGAGCCAATGAAAGCGAGGTTGGCATTACGCGAAACACGAGTGAAAGCAACTGTATGATCGTTCATGGCCTTGATCTGAAACCGGGTGATGAAATTATTATCTGGGAACAGAATCATCCTTCCAACAATGAAGTGTGGCTGAGCCAGGCAAAGCGAATTGGTTTTACTGTAAAAAAAATAAGCGTACCGGCTGAACCAAAGTTTGTAAATGATTTACTCCAACCATTTATAAACGCTCTTACACCCAACACAAAACTGATTGCCTTTTCGCATCTCTCCAACATAAGTGGTTTGACTTTACCCGCCAAAGACATTTGTCAGATGGCCAAAGCTCGTGGCATCATGACCTTAGTTGATGGGGCGCAATCTTTTGGGTCAATGAACATAGATGTGCATGACATGGGCTGTACGTTTTATACAGCCAGCACACACAAGTGGCTGATGGGTTCATTTGAAAACGGCATTCTCTATATCAATAAAGATTCTTTTGATCGCATTTGGCCAGCGGTGATCGGTGGCGGTTGGAGGGAAGCCACTACTGTGGATACGCAACTCTGTGTGTTGGGTCAACGCAACGATCCGTCACCGGCAGCATTGCCAGAAGCTCTTGCCTTCCACGAAACTATCGGGAGAAAAAATATTGAGAACAGGATTGTACAACTGAGTACGTACCTCAAACAAGAACTAAAAAGCAAAGTTCCGCAGGCAACTTTTGTAACTCCGTTAGCTCCGCAGTTTAGTGGTGGCATCGTCATCTTCAATTTACCTGGTAAAGAGATACATGAGGTAGCGGATAAACTGTATCATCAATATCATATTGCAGCGGCACCATCGGGCGGCATTCGGTTATCGCCACACATTTATAATACAATGAAAGACATTGATTATGTGGTGAAGGCGATTGGCGAAGTGGCGAGATAAATACGAGAACTCATTTTAATCCGGTTTCATTTTTTCGAGATCGCGGGTCTCGTTTCGATTATACTAATTTATTAAGTTGAGTTCTCGCCCGCGAAGACATTCAAATGACACATACACATACTCATACAATCTTGTCATTCCTGGCGAGTGGTGAATTTTTATAATTTAGGCATGGTCATAACGAGACCCGGAATCTGTTTTCATTTTTTCGGGATCGCGGATCTCGTTTTTAGTTTTGGGTACTACGATAGAATTTCAGCTACTCGTCCGCGATGACTCTTAAATAGAGGATTCGCTATTTTGTCAGCAACTTCTCAACATCTTCATCCCCTTCTAAATTATTCATCTGAGTTAAAATCCAGGGATAGCGTCTCGCAATGCAGCTGGAGGGTGATTATGCGCTATACTTTTTTAGGGTTGGATAAACAGGCGGCTATCATGACAGCTTTGGTAAGCGTGAGTTTTTTCGTAGGTTTCTTAAAATACTTTAAAGCAAGATTATCTATCTTAACTCCATGCTCCAACTTGCCAATTGTCCTATTTGTAACGCCACGGCTATTGGTTCTTTTATTAAAACAACGGCTCAGATGCATTCGAATAAAAAGTTGTTCAATTTTGACCAATGTGCTGAATGTAAGCTGGTTTTCTTAAATCCGAGAGTACCGTTAGATCAATTAAAAAACTACTATACTTCTCATTACCTACCTTATAGAGGAGCAAAAGCGTGGGGTAAGTTTGAATACTTGGTAGAGAGTAGCCAGCGAATGTTAGATTTAAAACGCGTGAAGCGGGTCAGAGATGCTCATATCATATCGTCAAAATCTTTGATTCTGGATGTTGGTTGCGGCAAGCCAAGCTTTTTAAAGGCTTGTGCGCAAAAGTTAATTTGCCAAACCATGGGTATTGATTTTAGTGATGAGGGATGGAAAGATCAATCTGCTCATTTCGAAGAGCTAAATTTACAAGTAGCAGAAATTAAAGACCTACCTAGCAGCCTGCAACCTGATGTAATTACCATGTGGCATTATTTAGAGCATGATTACACTCCGCTCGAAAACCTACGATATCTAAAATCCATTGCCAAACCATCTACTACGCTCATCATTGAAGTTCCCAATTTCGATTCAACGAGCAGAAAAAAATATGGTAAAGACTGGGCAGGTTGGCATACACCTCGCCATATCTCAATGTTCTCCCCAGATAACGTAGAGTTACTGCTTCAAAAAAGTGGTTGGAAAGTTTCTAAACTACTTACCTATGGCACCATGAATCCTTATTTGCTCTCCTGGATGAGCGCGATGGAACAAGAAGGCATTAAGTGGGATAAAAATTTAGAAGATGAATTTTGGGAATTTGTGCTTGGAATGATACTATTTATTCCAAAAAAATGGATGGAGAAAAGATCCTCTCTTGGAATTATGACAGTAATTGCCACGCCACAGTAGCGCCTTTTAAACCCCCGTTATGCAATAGAAATGCATTTGCGTAATTTCAATGAAACATCTAGTCTGTTTCCATGTTGCATAGAAGCGTAAAAGTTATCAATCAACTCTGAAGTGATTTTGTCATCCACATTCCATAAGGTCATAAGTACACTCTGCGCTCCAGCGCAAAAGAATGAGCGCGAAAAACTAATCGTGCCTTCCGACTGATAATAGGTTCCTTTTCCGGTTTGGCAAGCATTTAAAATAACAAGTTGAGCAGGCAACCTCACTTTGGCGAGCGCACCAACGGTAATGCTATCCGAATCGTTGAAAAACATGGATGAACGATATGGGCGCAACGAATCGCTAATGACGTGTGCAGTTACGTGCAATATTCCAATATCATTTGAACTTGCAGGCAAGGCAGTTGTAGCCAGCCCATTAAGTTCACTACCTTTTTTGTCAACTAGTGAAGCCGAAAAAGGTATTTCAGAAAATCGCTTTGAATCCTTGAAGTTTGCAACAATGCCATGGAAGTTTTTTTTCTCTTTGCTTGTGCCGAGCAATTGACCGGGTGTTAGTACGGTTCGTATAACATAGCTATTTAATAGATAATTTATCTCTTTGAATGTATCAGTATGAATTGTGTCTTCAACAAGTGCATCCCAAGCGATCTCTTGCAGAATTCCATCTGGACAAATAACGAGTGTATTATGTTTCTCATCTAATGAGTTAACAATGGAGTCGAGTACTAATCTGTAAATAGTGTTAGCGCTATGTGCGTACTCATTGGGTCGCCTGGTAAGCAAGCCCGTTCTTAGATAGCGCACTTGGGCATCAAAGTTTTTAGGAAGGGATATTTTACTGATCTTAAAATCAGTAGAAGTGATTGCAGCTACGTACAATTCTTCACCGAACTTATAATAATCAACCAGGGTTTCTTTTTCTTTACTTAAATGATTTTGAACTTGCTTTAAGTAAGTAGTATCACTGGCGCGTGCGTTTAATAAGAGAGCATTGTTAACCGCTTCAGTTTTTTGCTTTATCGGTTTGGGCAATAGGCTAGCTATCACATCATCAGTTAACCCTTTGCAAATAAGTAGAATATTCTGGGTCACTAACTTTGATTCTTCTTTGATCACTGAAGCCAATTCTAATTTCCTTAAAGAAGGATCAACATCGTTTCTAAGCAACCATGCGTATTTTCCAGATCCAATAAGCCAATATATCTTGGTAACAAACCTGATATCCTGTGTGCGTTGAGAGAGTTCGTAAGCAGTTGCGATTAATTGCTGATAAGCATTCGAACCGTATAGATGATTCATGTAGGTTACAGTTTGTTCATCAACCGATTTACTGATAACGTAATGATTGAACTTTAAAAGAAAAGTGAAATGCTCGTAGGCACTCTTTAAATCAGTCAGTTGATTGTTATTTCTATATCGATAAAAAAAATTATTGCCTTTTAGCGAAATAAGAGTAAGTAAGCGGGCATCATCTAACGTAGGCTGTAAAGGAGGTAGTACGGTAACGTCCAATGTTTTAAACTCTGGAATCAATCTATTTACACCAATCTGCAATTGATACAACGCTGAATCAAATAGTCCAATTCGTTCATAGGCCCTGGCAACAACCCAATCTTTTAGTGCGAGGTCGGTGGGCGAGCCAAGCTTTTGAAAGACACTGCGCGACTTTGAGTAGTAGTCAAGCGCGGTTAGCATCGTTTCTTTCTTTGTATCAAGGCTATACTCATTATTATAAGAGTTACCCAGGTTGTGATAGATTTTGCTTTTAGTCAATTCATCTTTAAGGGATTGTTTAGCTAAAAATTGAAAAGCGGAATCATAATATTTCCGTGAAAGTATTAGCCTTTTTTTAAAGAGCTCTAGATTATTTGTGAAGTAGGCCAAGGATGCCGGATGAAAATGATATCCTAATAGGTTATAAATGCGAGGCAATAGATAGTCATTTACTTCTCTATCTGCTTTCGCTAATTTCAAAGCATTCGTTATCCAGTAGTAACAGCTATCGCTCTGGTTTTGAAATGCGAGGTAATAACGAGCTAACTGGAAATAATCTTCTATAAATTGATTTTCAGGAAGACCTAACTTTCTTTTAATTTTTATAGACTGTTGAACAGCATCTTTAAATTCACTTAGTCTTGAAGATGTATAGAGTGCCTCGGCTTTTACAAGATAATTTTCGGATAATAAAGAACCTGACTCCTCAAGTCGAATCTCTAAAAACTGTCCATTGGTTGAAAGTAATTCAAGCGCAAGGTTAACACCACCATAATTTCTTAGAATGTCGGCTATTTTCACCTGACAAAGTGCATAGTTATGATTTTCTTTCGTTGCTTGAAATTTATTGGAGAGTTTGATAAAAATTGGCAAAGCTGCATCATAGGCAGATGCTTTATGATATTCTAATGCTAATCGAAGCGAGTCTGTACTATATGCCCTATTACAAGTTAAGATAATTGTGCTGATGAGAATCCACAGTTTTATAGAATCGCTCACAGTGGATTTGTATTTGATAGGCAAGGTTTGAATTAGGTTGATTCTTAAAACTACAATTCAATTTGCTTTTTATAGCTTCATTATGTAGGATTTATTTCCACCATTCTTTTTGAACTATTTTCAGCATTTCAGCATGGATATTTCCGCCTGCACATAATTCTTTTCCAAACAAGTAATTATCACCGCCCGAAAAATCAGTTACTACACCGCCTGCTTGTTGAACCAGAAAGGCTCCGCCAGCAACGTCCCAAGGTGAGAGGTTATATTCAAAAAATCCTTCAAGCTTTCCAGAGGCAACGTAAGCAAGATCCATTGCCGCGCTTCCTAACCTCCGAATACCATGGGTTTTTTCGAGGAACGTTTTTATGATTTCGAGGTAATTTTCTTTTTTATCGGAGTGGTGATAATAAGGAAATCCAGTGGCTAGTAAACTTTCTCCCATCGCAGTAATTGGCGAGATTCTGATTTCTTTTTGATTGCAATAAGCAGGTTGATTTTCAATTGCATGGTAGCAAGTGTGGTTACTAACATCATATACAATGCCTAAAACTGTTTTGTCACTTCGCTGCAACCCTATGCTAATCGCATAAATGGGTAAGCCATGCAGGTAATTAGTGGTGCCATCAAGGGGATCAATTATCCATCGATAGTCATTAGTTCCTTTAGTTTCGGTTCCTTCCTCGGCTAAAAATCCAGAACCGGGCAATAGGTTGCTGAGGCGCTCAACTAACCTTTTTTCCGATTCTTTATCGACATAAGAAACCAGGTTACTGAAACTTCCTTTCTGTTCAATCTTAGAAATATCAAAATTTTCACTTTCCTTATTCATAAACTCGCTCACCTCTTCGCACAGCGCAGTCACATCTTTTTCTAGCAAGGCTAAGTTCATTTTTTCTTGGTTTGATTCTTAACGAAGGACAACAGAATAATTAACACCGAAACCCAGGCTGCGGTTCGCGCAACCAATTCTCCTCCGGGTTTTACTTGTAATATATTCGATTCACTTGAGAACGAAATCATTTGATCACGATTTATACCTAAGGTATCCATTTGGTAAGAAAGGCCAATCGGTATGGCGATTAGTAATATAGCCAATATGAAAAGGTAAACATTAAATGTTCCTTTATGGAAGAACGAAAGATAGAAAACAAGATTAACACTCAATATCCACAGTGATATACCAAGGTAGCCAGTATGATTTGTCCAATTGATCCAATCTGGCACCAGGCTTAATGAATCAGCAAGAAACAGTGTTTGTGCGCGCCACGGCAGATTTAAAAAGATGAATTCAAGACCTAGCCAAAAGAAGATGACGGTAAACTTACCAAGTCTGGAACCAAGATTTTGATAGGCGAATGAATACCCAACGAATGTGAGCGTAAACGCAATGGCTTGTATTAATACGAAAATGATTGAACGAAAATCAAAAAAACTTGCCGCGAATAATGAGGTGCTGAGTGCGAGGAGTATAAGCTCAAATCTATTCCAAGGGTTTTTAGCATCTCTGGCGTAATCCACTATTGCGAATAGGGGAGAAAAGCCAACAAAAATTAAAACGGGAAATGGCTTCATTAACCAACCCGCAGATAGCATCACAACGGAGAGTGCAAACAAACTCCAGGGGCTCCAGATCGATTTATTCTTCTTTGCCATTGATTACAATAACAATCTCACCCTTCACGTCTTTCTTTTTAAAATGCTCTAACACGTCAGTAACCGATCCAGTCTTAGTTTCTTCATGAAATTTGGTAAGCTCGCGCGAAACAGAAACCAATCGATCAGGACCAAAATATTGAATGAGCTGTTCTAATGTTTTAATCAGGCGATGGGGTGATTCATAGAGAACGATGGTACGATCTTCTACGCTTAATTTCTTGAGCATGGTTTGCCTTCCTTTTTTATGCGGAAGAAAACCTTCAAAGCAAAACCGATCTGTCGGAAATCCGGATTTTACCAAGGCTGGAATTAAGGCGGTGGCACCGGGCAAGCAATCAACTTTCAAGTCTGCTTTCAGTGCTTCGCGCACCAATAAAAAACCCGGATCAGAAATACCAGGTGTGCCGGCATCACTGATTAAGGCCATTACCTCACCTTGTTGCATGCGGGTGATTAATCCAGCCAATGTTTTGTGTTCATTAAAAATATGAAAGCTCTGCAGTGGCTTTGAGATTTCGTAATGCTTAAGCAAAAATCCAGAAGTGCGGGTGTCTTCGGCTAATATCGTATCAACGGATTTCAATACATCCAATGCCCGTAACGTGATATCAGCAAGATTGCCGATAGGAGTTGGTACAAGATATAATGAGGTTGCTTCAGTAGACACAGTTATGTCATCGTTAAGTTAGGTCCATTTTGACAAATTTTTGTTTGAGTTAACAGTTGACGAAAATAAAATTGACAATACTATAAATTTATAAAATGAGATTGTCAGATGTTTAAATTTTGTCAATTGCACACTTGTCAATTGTCAATTACTTTGTTTGAAACACCACTTAATGATTAACATTACGCTAATTGATCAATAGCTTTTGCCAGTTTTCGATCTTTGTCAGTAACTACATCGCCTGCATCATGAGTAGAAAGCTCGAAGCTTACGGTGTCATAGAGGTTTGTCCAGAAAGGATGATGATCAGCTTTTTCTGCAATGAGTGCCACTTTAGTCATAAAGCCAAACGCTTCGGTAAAGTCTTTAAACTTGAAAGTTTTTTTAAGTTTGTTGTTTTCTTCTGTCCACATAAAATTTTATTTATCTACCAATAAAGTTACGAGAAACGGAGAACCTAACGCAGTATTTTTTGAATATCGAGTTAAAGGGCAAGAATCCCTTCAATCTTGGCAGCAGCTTCATAGATTTTAATCACTGCTTCGCTGGAGGGGAGTAGTGCCGAAGTAGTAACACCGGTATATTTTCCGTTTTTCGAAGGCCTTTCGCTTATGGTATGATTTGGAAATAAAGCTTTGACTTCACTCTCCTTGCCAGTAGGCACAATAAACTTAAACGTATAAAGCGCAGGCCACGCGTAATATTCATCTAATTGAACCCGAAATTTTTCAAACCACTGCTCATCCATATCTACAAAAATAAAAAAGCGTCCTGAGCCTCAAACTCAGGACGCTTAAAGTAATGTCAAAAATTATTAAAAGAACTTATACCGTTCATCTTCAATTTTGGCTCCTTCTTTCAAAGCTTCTGAAATTGCATAGGCTGATTTTCCATTTAACCCTTGTAACAATTGATTTCTAAACATGCTGTAATCCCCAACAGCTGGGGCAACAGTTTTATTTTGGAGTTCGGCTACAAGAACTCCGTTTTCCCCGGCAAAAGGTTGTGAACGTTTTCCATTCTCTAATGAAAATATTTTTCCTACCGCAATTGGATCAAGGCCAACGCTCGGTAATGTATTTGAATTTAATTTTAAATCACTGGATGAACTTACAATGACATCGGTGCCAAACAGGCTTGCCATTTCGTCCAACGTTCCATTTTGGGCACTTAATTTTTCAATGATTTGCTTTCCTTTTGCCTCGTTGCGCACGGCAGGCGTAATTTCTTCTTTCACATCTTCGAAAGAACGAAATCCAGCTTCTGTTTCGCTTGTCATAATGGCAACCACATAGTCATCATCCAAATCAAAAACATCTGATGCTTTGTCAACTTTCGCCTCGCGGAAAAGCCAGGTTACCATACTGCGAGCATCGCCAAGGTTATTAATTCTGCGGTCGGCAGTTTTCAAGTCATTTGCTTCCATTACCACAAGACCTTCCTTCTTTGCTCTTTCTTTAAAATCAGCCACATCCGAAATATCGGCTGCGAAATTCTGTGATTTCAGGAAAGCATCATTTTGTGTTTCATCACTTGGTGCAATTTCCAATTCAATGGTAGCAACAGAGTAAGAAGTATAATCAGCTAAACTGGTAACATCGATAATGTGATAGCCGTATTGAGTTTCAACAACATCATTAAGTAGTCCGGTTTTTTTAGCAGAGAAAACGGCTTGCTCAAAAGGTTTTACCATTTGACCTGAGGAAAAGGAGCCAAGATCTCCACCGCGGGTTTTTGTGCCATCAGTTCCAAACTCACTCGCTTTAGCTGCAAAGCTGGCACCTCCTTTAATATCATTCAGAATTTTTCTTGCTTTTTCCTTCGCTACTTTTTTTGAAGCATCAGACTCTTCATCCCATTTAATGAGAATATGACTTGCTTGTGCGTTGCCAACGGTATCTTTTCCAAAAGCAACAACCTTAACTACTTTATACGATCCGCCATCTAAAAATGGACCGATCACAGTGCCGATGGTCAATTCATTTTTCTTATCGGCCAGAAGCGCAGGCAATGTTGCTGTTGTGTATTTGGTGAAAGCTTCTGCGCCTTCGGTATTGGCCGCTGCGAATATTGAATCTTCAGTAACGGTTTTAAAGTCCGTTGCAATTTTTTCTAACTCCTGACGAATTTGAGCCGAGTCACTTGCCGATGCTTGAATGGGAAATGAAACATAACTTAAGCTGCGTGCCTGTTCAGCTTTATATTTTTCTTTATTACGGTTGTAGTAATCTTTTAGATTGCTATCCGTAACCTTAACCGCAGAATCACTAACTACAAAGTAAGGAACATACAGATACTTAACTTCAGCTACATCGTTTTGTGTGTGATAATCGCGCTCAGCTTCTGCATCGGTAACGTAATTAGTTTTAATCAACAGATTCTCGTACTTAATCCGCTCGCGACCTAATCCTAAATCAGATTGGAAAGTAGTCCAGCGGTATTTTGCTTCGTTATAACCGGCTAGCATTTGTGGATTGCCGATAGGAGCAGGTGTATTGAATTGATTGATGTATTGCATCAACCTTGCACGATCAAAATTTCCGGCAGAGTCCAAAAACGAAGACTTTACGTTTTCGTCTATGTTTTTACCCTGAATCATATCCCACACCTCATCGGTTGTTACCTGCACACCTACTTTTTCAAATTGTGGTTTGATCGCTTTTTTAGCAATCAAAAGATCCCAGGCTTGCTGCTGCAATAAGGGTCTTTCGCGGTCACCAGGCTGGCGTCCGAAATTAAGGATATAATTGTTTTCGCGTTCCTGAATGGCAGCCTGATATTCTTCTAGAGTTATGCTGTTACCGCCAATCTCGCCTACCGTATTTGAGTTTCCGATTATCGACTGCGGGCCATTACCAAAAAGATCATTTAATACAAAGGCAGCAATGGCTATTGCCACAAAACCAACTACCCACTTGGTCATCTTGTTCCTCAACGTTCCTATTAATGCCATAAAAGAAAATTATAATGTTTTGAACTTGTTTTACCGTATTTGTGGCCTGTTTCGCAAGAAACAAAGCCCGCTTTGTTTAAAGAACCGCAAATTTAACCCGATATATCAATTCGGCAAAGGAGAGTTTTAATTATGCGTCAATTAATGATCTATGACTGTCAGACAGTTAGCCTAGAAAATGCCTTTAAGGAAGCTATTTCTTTTTGCGATATGTATATATGAAAAAAAGCATTACCGCCATCATAACCAGCCAATAGGCCTGACCAATACCCACCGTCATAGTTTCATAAATGGCGATTATTACAAAAAAGGCTGCCAGGGAAAGGATTAGAATATCTACTAGTTTCATGGTCGAGGCTGTATAAAATGGTTAGCCAAAATTATTCCTTAATTTCAAATTCGCTGCCGCTCGGATTTGTTATTTTGTAATTCGATAAATCCTGATCAGCCTCGAGACCCGTTCCGTAGATCACATCATTTTCCCGCCTTATTGTGACGAACTTATCAGTAAAGATTTTCTTTGTGTCACGTTTCCAAAACAGCTCTTCCGTATTTAATTGATCTTGCTTTTCGATATTAATTACCTCCACTGCGCCTCGCCCACGCCATTTGTTTTCTTCTTTAAAGAAGTAGGCACTGTTTGCCTTAAGAGTAGAAGTCTTTTTTCCGAACTCATCGAAAAATTCGATGTAAATGCCTTCCGGAAATTCCTGATCACCATTTTGAAACTCAAAGATTTTTTTTGCTTGCAGTGTTACTTTTACAACTTCCTTTTCGGTGTAGTACATAGTAACATCTTCCGCTTCACTTAGAGGACCTTCATAGATAACAGGTTTGGCTGCTTCTTGCTGATTGCATCCCGCAAGCGCTAAACATCCAACCAGTAAAGCTTTTGAAATGAGATGTAAAGTTTTAAAAACAGATGGTGTTAGCTTATTCATAAAATAAAGAAGGCTGGCCTTACAGCCAGCCTTTCCGTGAAGAATTAATTTTATTATTCTTTTCCGCGGGTGCGAAGTACTACCGTTTCGCCAACCCAACATGAAATTGGTTTTGATTCGCCTTCTTTCCAGTTTAACTCGAACAATTCAGTTACTGAAGGAAACTGCGCTTTAGCAGCAGCCATTTTTGGTCCGTCACCGGCTTTCGCATACATTTCATAGGCGGCCAAGTATACCAACCTGTCTTCTGCTAAGCTTACACCTTTCCTGCAATCCGCACCAGCGCCCATATATAAGTCTCCGATTTTTTCAAACCCTGCTTTACCAGCTTTGCGATATGCTTCGCGGGCAGCAGACTTGCTTCCCTTTTGAGCTAGTAAATCACCAACAAAAATAGTGGAGCTTTCTTTCTGATCAGGGGTTGACGCTAAAGTTGCAGCCTCGGTTGCAAATGTTTCTGCCTTTTCCATATTTCCGTTCTTCGCATATATCTTAGCCATATTAATTGCCAACCCGTAGTCTGGACTGTCTTTGTGGATAGCTTCGGCAACCTCCAACCAAAGCGGATCATCAATACAGCCATCAGCTGTCATGAATTGAAACATCTTTTTAGCTAACCCAAGATCTGACGGGTTTTTTCTAAACACCGGCTGCATGGTTGTCTTAACAAAATCACAGTTTACTGTCACAATCTTTGGAAGAATTTCATCAATAGAAGCTTTTGTTTTTTTAAGTTTATCTACATCAGCTTGTTTGTTCTCAATTTGTGCTTTTTTGATTTTAGCGTCAATCACCTCGCTAAGTTTATCGTAGCGCTGCAACACTTGTTCATCGGTCATATTCTTTAACAAGGCATCGTTGATCTGAATCACCTGCATGTATGTCAATAAGTTATTATCCAATACATTGTTGCCACTGATTTCATAAACTTTATCGTATAAGGCCAATACCTCGGCAGTTTTGTCTTTGTTTTGAGCGTTATAGGTTGCTGCATAAATGGCTTTGCGATTCAATACGTTTTCCATATCACCACAATTGGCAATGCGCATATCGTACAACATCATTAGTGAATCAACCAAAACCTGTTTTTTTACAGGATCTTTTTCGGCTGCGGCCAAATTATTATAGATGTCTGTTCCGTTAATGTAAAGACCTGTATTGAGTTTAGGGGCATTGGTTAGCAACCATTGAAACCCTTTAACGGCACCACGATAATTATTTTGTTTTAGCGCGTCTGTATAAAGCGCGTTATTTTCTTCAGCTTTTTCTTTGTCTTCAGGCCAGGTTGTTCCCTTACACTGAGCGTAAGTTGTAGCCGAGGTTAGTATTACTAACATTAATCCAAGCAGCGATGATTTCATATTCATTTTCATTGTTCTGTTAATTTTATTCAAATCTCCTTCTAATAAACCATTGATCGTTAAAAGTCACACCAAAATAAACCTTAAAATAGTCTTCTTCAATGGTATTGTCTTGTAGATTTCCTCTTTTTCCAACCTTAACGGCAAAATCAAGACGCGATAATCTGCTTACAGGCAGAGCGAAACCAAAATTGATGCCAAAATCCTTAACTGGCATTCCGTTAATTAAATAAGGATATTTATCATAGCTAATGCCTGTTCGGTAAGTCATGCGCTTAATATAGCTGCCAAGCGATGTTGGGTCGGGCGTAAACTCCGTACCCACAGAAAGCCTCCAACCCGCAACGGCCTGCCCCGAAAAACCCCTATCATCACGAAATTGAGAATAATCGAGATAAGTATAGTCTATGCCCGTCATCCACTTTTCTCCTCGGCCAAATGAAATCCCTACGCCAAGCGCCTGAGGCAATGTGATTGACCCGGGCTGATTGTTTATAACGGTTGTAGAATCGAGAAGACCACTGCCAGATCTGCGCTCTATCTTGGCGGTATATTGCGTGTTGAGTTTTGCCCTTAAGTCATACACTAATCCAACATTTAGAAAGTAATTCTTTCTAAATACCGAATCTTTATGGTAGGATAGTCCAACTGTAAAATTAAAATCTTTCACAAACGTACGCTCATTCACTGTTGGAAAATAAATGTTAGGTTGAACTACGGTAGCGAGTGAGTTGGTGTATTCATTAATAATGGAACCAAATAAATAGGTAGCTTTCAACCCAATGGAGAAGTCTTCATTAAGCACTACTCCGTTCGACCAAAAAAGTTGATTGATACCACCGCTGCCTGTTTCGGTAACGTTAACGCTATCTGCACTTCCGATAATTTCATCTATATAATTAAGTTTATAGTTCACAGATGAATAGGGCGATAGTCCAAATGAGGAGGACCACTTGTTTCGTACGATTGGTAACCCCATAATCAGGTAGTTCAGATTCCCGTTAAAATTTTTCTCTGAATTTCCATTCCCTTTTACGGTTCTACTTTCGCCAATAAATCCCGCCTCAAAAACAGTTACGCGATTGAACACAAGAAGTGCCGGGTTTTGATTGTTGAGATAATAGTATTGGGGATTGCTTATTCCAAGCCCCGCCATACCTTGATTATGGGCAAGCGCGTTGCCATAATAATCGCCAATTCCTGCATACGAAAATGGGGACTTGGCCACTTGGCTGAAGGCATCTGAAAAACACAGCACAAGAATGCCAGTCAGGTAGGGAAAAATCTTCTTATAATTCGACATGATAGAGCAAAATCCTGTTTAATCCGTTAAAAACGAGATCAGGGGCTACAAATATGGGGTGTTTGAGCCTGTTTTCAAAAAACGAATGATCTCCACCACATAAAATCACTCGAATGTCGGGATACATTAATTTGTATTGATCTATAATTCCATTCACCTCAGCAATTACTCCATTTAG
>JBBSBG010000036.1:0-15493 GCA_038251495.1 Cytophagales bacterium | reverse complement strand
GAAGGTTTTATTGCCTATCAGGATTCGCAAAAAGCTGAAGGTTTATTACTACTTCTTAATTCTGGAATATTTTTTGAATTTATTCCTGCAGATGAATACTTTAATGATAATCCGCGAAGACTCTCTATTGAAGAAGTTGAGTTGGGTAAAAATTATGCAGTGATTATCAACAGCAATGCTGGCTTATGGGGTTATTCTATTGGAGATACTGTAAAGTTTATTTCAAAAGCTCCGTATCGTATTGTTGTTAGCGGCAGGATCAAGCATTTTATTTCTGCCTTTGGCGAACATGTGATTGGCGAAGAAGTGGAGAAGGCGATGAAGTTTACAACTGAAAAATTTCCTGAAGTTGAATTAGTTGAATTTACAGTAGCGCCCAATGTAGCTCCAGATGAAGGCATGCCTCATCACGAATGGTTAATTGAGTTTGCCAATGCACCAAACGATATGCAGGCGTTTTCAATTGAACTTGATAATCAACTTCGGTCGCTCAATGTTTATTATGATGATTTAATTACCGGAAATATTTTACGTATTCTCAAAATTACATCCTTACGGAAGAATAGTTTTATTGAGTACATGAAATCATTGGGTAAGTTGGGCGGGCAAAATAAAGTGCCTCGCCTTTCTAATGACCGCAAGATTGCGGATGCTATGCAAAGTTTTGCAATCTGATTGATGTCTTCGCCCTGCTTGACAATTTTGATGCCCGCTTACAATGCAGCGGCTTATATTGATGAGGCAATTGAAAGTCTCTTGAATCAAACCTTTCGGGATTTTGAGCTTTGGATTATTGATGATGGATCAAAGGATGGAACAAGACAGCACATTGATTCATTTACTGATTCACGAATTAAGAAGTTTTATTTTGATAACAATCGTGGAAGAGTTGCGGTGGTCAACGAACTTATCAGCAACGTAAGCACGGAATTCGTAACAGTCACCGATGCCGATGATGTTTCACATCCAGCCCGATTGCAACAACAAATGGATTTACTCGATCAGGATGCTGAGATCATGATGTGCGGCACATCTTATTGGGGTATTGATGAAAGTGGAATAATTCTTCGTAAAATGATTTTGTTGGGTGACTATGCTAAGATTCATTCCATGATTCTTGAGAGACCACAGTTTCACGAGCCAACTACAATCATGCGGATGTCAGCAATAAGAGAATTGCCTGAATTTTATCGGCTCTATTTTAAAGATAATCGCGCTGATGCTGATCTGGCTGCAAGAATTGTCGAAAAGTTTAAAGCCATTAATATTGTAGAGCCACTTTATTATTATCGTATTCTGCCAGATTCTTTATCCAGAAGAAAATATTCAGTTAGGTTCGCGATACTGGATAAATTAATCTCATTATTAGCAAAGGAGAGAAGGTCAATAAGAGTGGACAGTCTGATGACGAACGATCAGAATAAAATGCTTGACTACGAAAGTAAACTTTCATCAAAGTTTAGTAATAGTCCTGCACTCATTCATCAGCAGGCTGCATTCTATAATCTATATTGGAAGGTAAATGGCCTGGCCTTGCAGCATGCTTGGACTGCTTTCAAGATTAAGCCTTTTCGTTTAAAAAGTATTTTTTTGTTGCTTTATGTTTTAACAATAGGTGGCTTCAACGGTTTATCAAAGAAATTGGTTGGTGCTGATTATAAAAAGATAGACAGCTTTGTTCAATAAGTTAATGGAAAAGAAAAAATCAATAGCAATTTTAGGATCTACCGGATCAATAGGCACGCAAGCTTTAGAGGTGATTGCCCAGCACTCCGATATTTTTGAAGTTGAGGTGCTCACCGCACAAAATAATGCGGACTTACTTATCGCACAAGCCAAACAGCACAAGCCAAATGCGGTAGTTATTGTTAATGAAAAATTTTATCAACAGGTAAAAGATGAGTTGCTCCCGCTGGGTATAAAAATTTTTGCTGGCGAGACTGCACTTGCCTCTATTGTGGAGATGGATACTATCGATTTAGTGTTGACCGCGTTAGTGGGTTACTCGGGCTTGAAACCAACCATACGAGCCATTCAAGCTGGAAAAAACATTGCGCTTGCAAATAAAGAAACGCTTGTTATTGGTGGCGAACTTGTTACCCGATTAGCAAACGAGAAAGGTGTAAATATTTATCCGGTTGACTCCGAGCACTCAGCAATTTTCCAATGCATTGTGGGCGAGTTTCACAATAAGATTGAGAAAGTAATTCTCACGGCTTCCGGTGGCCCCTTTCGGGGAATGAAGAAAAGTGATCTCACGAAAGTGACGAAAGCCCAGGCGCTTAAGCACCCCAATTGGACGATGGGCGCCAAGGTCACAATAGATTCGGCTTCACTAATGAACAAAGGATTAGAGGTTATTGAAGCAAAATGGCTTTTTGGATTAAAAGCCGAGCAAGTGGAGGTAGTGGTTCATCCGCAATCAATCATTCATTCGATGGTTCAATTTGAAGATGGTTCCATGAAAGCACAACTTGGCTTGCCCGACATGCGTTTACCCATCCAGTTTGCAATGACGTATCCACAGCGGTTAAAGAGCGATTTTCCACGATTTGATTTTGCTAACTATCCGGCACTAACTTTTGAGAAGCCGGATACAGAAACTTTTCGTAACCTTGCGCTCGCGTTTGAGGCGCTGAGTCGCGGGGGTAACATGCCCTGTGTGCTCAATGCAGCAAATGAAGTGGCGGTAGAGGAATTTTTGCAGGATCGCATTGGATTTTTGCAAATGTCGGATGTAGTGGAACAATGTTTATCTAAAATGAATTATGTGGCAAGTCCCGATCTTGAGGACTATGTGAATACGGATAAGGAAACAAGAATTAAAGCTAAAGAACTAATTAACTGATGGAAGGAATGATTATGACGGCCCAGCTACTGCTGAGCCTTTCAATTTTAATTGCGGTACATGAATGGGGTCATTACATAACCGCCCGCATGTTCAATATTCGGGTCGAGAAATTTTATCTCTTCTTCGACTTTTTATTTCCGATGGCCAATGTGCTCAACTTCTCCTTAGTTAAATTTAAGAGAGGCGATACTGAGTTTGGAATCGGTTGGTTTCCGTTAGGGGGCTATGTAAAAATTGCAGGCATGGTGGATGAGAGCATGGACAAAGAGCAAATGAAAGCCGAGCCGCAACCCTGGGAGTTTCGCGCCAAGCCAGCGTGGCAGCGATTGATTGTAATGCTAGGTGGTATTATTGTGAATGTAATTGTCGGTATAATCATCTTTATTGGGATGGTTTATTTTATTGGCGATCGGTTTATCTCAAACGATTATGTGAATGCACATGGCGGAGTGCAAGCGATGGAGTTGGCTGAGGGGATAGGTTTTAAAACCGGAGATCAAGTAATAAAGATTAATGGTAAGCCCTTTGAATATTTTGATGATATAGCCAAGCCAGATGTTTTACTTACCCACAACTCATCTTATACGGTGCTGCGCAATGGTGAGGAGGTAAACATTCCCATTCCATCAGATTTCATTGAGAATTTTGATAAAAAAAATGCGATCGCTAGTTTTTTATTGCCCAGACGAGTACCCTTAGTTGAAATGATAGCGGATACTTCAATAGCAAAGAAAGTTTTAATGAAAGGAGATTTGATCTTAGAAGTTCAAAATCAACCCGTAACCTATTTTGATGAAGTTAAGCCCCTGCTTAAAGGCGATACCCTGCATCTTAAAATTAAAAGAGGGGCGCAGATTTTAACATTCACTGAAGACTTTAAAGGAAAAACTAATATTGGCTTTTATTCTTCATTTGTTCCTGAAGAAGGAGAAGTAGTTGTCAACTATTCTTTTGTTGAGGCTTTGAAGCGTGGTCCCGAAAAAGCATTTGGTGTTATCTGGGTACAGTTAAAAGCGTTTCGTAAAATATTTTCGGGTCAACTTTCATTACGCAAATCTATTTCAAGTCCTATTGGTATTGCACAGGCTTATGGAGGTGTGTGGGATTGGGAACGCTTTTGGAGTATGACCGGATTGTTATCAATGGTATTAGCTTTTATGAATCTTCTACCCATACCGGCATTAGATGGCGGTTATGTAGTGTTCTTGCTTTATGAAATGATCAGTGGCCGCGAGCCTTCAGAGAAGTTTTTTGAAAACTCTATCAAAGTAGGAATGGCTATCCTACTTGTATTAATGGTCTTTGCCTTTTCGAATGATATCATTAAACTCGTAACCGGAGGTTGATAATTATTCAATCAGAAGTAAAAAAAGGGTACCATTCATCAGGGACCCTTTTTTGTTGTTACTGCTTCCCCTTCCTAAAATCCAACGGTGGTTTTCGATCGCCAATCATGGATTCGTATTTAAAGTCTGGGCCAACATACTCCTCTAACTCCTTCTTGGCTCTGCCAATAATTGAAGGGTTATTAAACAAATCGATGCCCGTCATAGCGATAATTTTTGCTGCATTGTTCATGGCTTTATAGCCAATACTAGTGCCACCAGAAGCAACTGCTTGCCATGAGTGAGCCGGAACGCCCGGCACCCAGGTTGCAGTTCCTAAGCCTGCAGTTGGAACTACCCAAGTGATATCTCCAACATCCGTGGAGGCGGGGAAGAACCCACCCGTTTTAAAAGGTTGCACCTGGCTTGCAGTTTCCAAGGCTGGAACTTTAAATGTCAATGTGCTTTGAATGTGTTTTCCAAACTTAACTTCTTCCGCAGTATAGTTAACACCACCAACCGTTTTCAAATTGTTATACATCAATCGGGCAAGGGTTTCATTTGGCACAAGATTGTATGATCCAGAGATAACTTCATACTTCATGGTAGTTTCTGTGCCACTCGCTGCACCCTCAGCCGCTTTTACAACGCGGTTCCATATTTCTTCAACCATACGCGCATCCGGATGACGCACCATGTATTCTGCTTCTGCAAAATCGGGCACCACGTTGGCTGCCAAGCCGCCTTTAGTAATTACATAATGAATGCGGGTTTCTTGTGGCACATGCTCGCGCATTAAGTTTACCATATAATTCATAGCCTCAAGACCATCCAATGCTGAACGTCCTGCTTGTGGAGCTGCCGCAGCGTGTGATGCTTTTCCATAAAAGCGAAACATGGTTTGTTTGATTGATAGACATGATTCTGGACTTGCATCATTGTCGTTAGACGGATGCCAATGAAGAACTACATCGACATCATCAAACAAACCATCACGAACCATATAAACTTTTGCAGAACCACCTTCTTCGGCTGGAGTACCAAATAATTTAATCGTACCTGCTTTTTTATTTTTTATTAACCAATCCTTTAAAGTAACAGCGGCAGCTACTGAGGCGGTGCCAAACAAATGATGTCCACATGCATGGCCAGGTCCGCCTTCAACAACTATTTTCCGATCAGGAATTGAATCTTGCGAAAGTCCTGGCAAAGCATCAAACTCAGCTAAGATGCCTATCACCGGGCCACCACTTCCGTAGGTTGCCAAAAAGGCTGTAGGCATTTCGGATATTCCGGTTTGTATGTTAAATCCTTCGCCTTTTAAAACGCCTTGTAGCCGTTCCGTGCTTTGAGTTTCCAGAAAACCCAATTCGGCATACGACCAAATATCTTGCGCAACCTTTCGATAAACCGGAAATTTTTTATCCAACTCGGCAGTAACAAATGCTTTGTCTTTGTCGGGTTTTATTTTAGGATTGATTTCAGTTTGCGCATAGACTGAAAATCCCGTAAAGATTAACAGACCAAGAAGTATCTTTTTCATGTTGAAGGTTTAAATGGAAGGCAAAAGTTAAATTTATTTTTAGAGGTGTCCTACACATGAAAGGGGTTGGGTACTAATCTTTTTTTAAACGGTAGAAGTTTGATCAGAAATGTCCTACACTTCAAAAAGTGTTGGACATTTTACAGGCGGTGGACGTTCCTAATTCCTCTTAATCTCAAACTCAACCCTTCGATTCAACTGCTTGTGTTCGTCAGTTATTTCTTCCACAATAGGCTTTGAGCTTCCGTAACCAATCGCGGTAATGCGTTTTGAATCTATGGGAAGCTGCGTGCTCAGGTAAATTTTAATAGCATCTGCGCGGGCTTGTGAAAGTTTCAGGTTGGATTCTTCTTTGCCAGCCGAATCGGTATGGCCGGAAATAACTAATTTAAAAGTTGGATGATCGATTAAAAAGTTTGCAATCTTATCAAGGTCGGCATGCATCTCGGGCAAAATATTCGCTTTTCCATTTTCAAACTCTAACGATTGAAAAGCGATTTTACTTTCAATGGGTTCTGCGATCTTGTTAATCTCTGTCTCGCCATCCATAAAGAAAATTTCCTCAATACGGAAAAAATCATCACCTTGAATAATCAATAAATAGTTTCGCTTGTTAATCAGACTAAAGTCAAATGTTCCATCATCGCGAATAAATTTAGGAGCTACTTCTACACCTTCGTCCAAATCAATAACTGAAACAATTCCCTTTACTAATTTTCCTTGCGGATATTTAAGACTTCCTTTTAGTTTGGTGACCGCTTCTGGCTGAGCCCCCATGGGTACGGGAAAAGAATACAAATCAAGATTTTTTAAATCTTCTTCAACAGTGCGCGCATAATACAAGTCTTTTGATTGCGAATCGATCGCAAAATAGTATTCACTGCCACCACCATTCACAAGGGGTCCTGTGTTTAAGGGTTCACTCCAATCATTTTTAATCTGGTTCGATTTATAAATATCAAACTCTCCAAAGTTGAGTGGATGACCATTCGAACTAAAATACAGCACGTTAAACTTGTGATGGAAAAACGGACTCACCTCACTTTGCACCGTGTTTATGATCGGGCCGGCATTGAGCGCTTTTTGCCAAATGCCTTTTGAATTCCTTACAGCGTAAAAAATATCAGACAATCCAAATGTGCCTGCACGATTAGAGGCAAAGAATAACGTATCGCCCTTGTGAGTTAAAGAGGGATGCGAATCCCAACCGCTGCTGTTAATATTGGGTCCTAAATTCTTTACATCGCCCCAGGTGCTATCTGCTTTTAACGCAGCAACATATAAATCGCAGTTGCCCAATCCATCAGGCGCATTGCAGCGTGAGAAATACAAAAACTTTCCATCTAAACTTAGGCAAGCTGAGCCTTCATTAAATTCAGTGTTGATACTGGTGAATGGTTGAGCGCTGTCCCAATAGCTTTCAACTTTATAGCTGTAAAACAAATCCTCATTATATGTGTGATCGTTCTTCTCATTACGCTTGGATGTAAATAGAATCATATCATCTACATTACCCACCGCGGGGCCGTAGTCTTCTTTGTCGGAATTAATATAACCACCCATGTTAATCAACACAGATTGCGGTGGCCGAAGTGTGTCAATATCTTTTCGATAGTCAACCAGCTTATAATAAAAATCCAACGGCACATAATTTTCTTTTCTTTCGGGATCGAGTTGTTCGTAGCGGGTATAAATATTTTTAATGTCGAGACCTTGTTGATGATGTTTCAAAACAAGTTTATACAAGAGCAATGCTTCTCCTGGTACACCAAAGGATTCCGAAAGTTTTGCCAGTCGCCAAATCATAGCAACATTCTTACTGAAGTTTTCAATTCCGAAATTTTTCACATACTCCTTTAACTCACCATACAGTTGTTTTTCCTCACCCGGATCATCCAACTCACGGATTTTCTTCAGCTTTGCATCGTTCTGATAGTAGGCAAGCTTGTTTATATTTGGGAAATTAAATATGTCAGACTGGCTGTAGGTAGTGACGGAATCGTTTAAGGCTACAACGCCACCTTTTTTAAAACCTTTTTTCTCTTTTTGTGCGTAAAGGGTAGTAGTGAAGCTCAATGAGATCACTAAAAGCACTAATAAACAGGGTCTTGCAGATTTTATAATTGTATTAAACATGTATTTGTAAGCGAAAATTGAAACAAATTTGCCTGATAACCAAAACATTGGCATACCGATTGACCCTTACAGCGTTTCTCAACTATTAATTGGAGACACCCTTTTTTTGTGTCAAATTGGCAACTATATATGTTTAAATCCCTTGCAATAACACCCATGGTTCAGGAAGATTCGGAAGAATTAATTCAACTCATTAATCCAGAACAGGAGTCGGACTTAAAACCGGAAGATCTTCCGGCCGAATTGTCGATTCTTCCAATTAAAAACACAGTGTTATTTCCAGGTGTTGTTATTCCAATAACGGTTACGCGGCAAAAGTCAATTCGATTGATAAAGAACGCCTATCAAGACAATCGTATTATTGGTGTGATCGCTCAGAAAAATAAATTAGCTGCAGAGCCAGGCATGGATGATCTCTATCGCTTTGGCACCGTGGCACGAATTATTAAAATGTTAGTGTTGCCCGATGGAAATACAACCATCATCATCCAAGGTAAAAACAGATTTCAAATCAAAGAGTACTTGCAGGATGAACCTTACATGACTGCAAAAATCGATCTTCAGGTTGAACCCGATCTTGATCTGGAAAGCAAAGAGGTAAAAGCATTGGTGCAATCGTTGAAAGATGCGGCACTCAAGATTTTAAAATTAAATCCTGAAATTCCGCAGGAAGCTCAGATTGCGCTCGATAATATTCAGAGCACAGGATTTCTTATTCATTTTCTTTCATCCAACTTAAATGTGGATGTTAGTGACAAACAAAAGATTTTAGAGACTATCAATATTGTTGAGCGTGGCACGTTGCTATTGCATTACATGCTCAAAGAAATTCAAATGCTTGAGATCAAGCACGAGATTCAAAAGAAAGTACACACAGACATTGATCAACAGCAACGTGATTATTTTCTTCGTCAACAAATTAAAGTACTTCAGGATGAGTTGGGCTATGATGGTCCTGACAAAGAAATTGAAAAACTGAGAAAGCGAGGTGAAGAAAAGAAGTGGTCTAAAAATGCAAAGGATCATTTTAATAAAGAACTTGATAAACTCCTTCGCATCAATCCGCAAGCCGCGGAGTTTCCTGTAGCCATGAACTATGTTGAGTTTATGCTTGATCTTCCATGGACGGAATACACCGTTGACGATTTCGATTTGAACCGTGCAAAAAAAATCCTTGATAAAGATCATTTTGGATTAGAGAAAGTGAAGAACCGGATTATTGAGTATTTAGCGGTGCTAAAACTTAAGAAAGATATGAAGGGTCCGATCTTATGTTTATACGGACCTCCCGGTGTTGGTAAAACCTCATTAGGCAAATCAATCGCGAAGTCGTTGCAACGAAATTATATTCGCATGTCGTTGGGCGGTTTGCACGATGAAGCAGAAATTCGAGGTCATCGCAAAACTTATGTAGGTGCCATGCCCGGAAAAATTTTGCTGAATATCAAAAAAGCAAAATCCTCCAATCCGGTTTTTATTTTAGATGAGATTGATAAGGTGCGATCTGACTTCCGTGGAGATCCTTCTTCTGCATTATTGGAGGTTCTAGATCCTGAACAAAATAATTCTTTTGGTGACAACTACCTGGAGGTTGAATACGATCTTTCGAAAGTATTATTTATAGCTACCGCTAATTCATTGGATACTATTCATCCTGCGTTGCGCGATCGGATGGAAATCATTGAGCTAACGGGCTACACCGTGGAAGAGAAACTTCAGATTGCGGTTCGTCATTTGGTGCCAAAGCAAGTGACTGAACATGGATTGAAGGCAAGTCAAATAAAGTTTAAAAAAGAAGCACTTCTGAAAATCATTGAAAGCTATACCCGTGAATCAGGGGTTCGTAATCTTGAACGCAAAATTGGTTCTGTGGTGCGCAGTGTTGCCAAGTCGGTAGCTATGGAAGAGAAATTTGAAAAAGAAATTACGCCACAGTTTGTAATAAAAGTGTTGGGTGCCGAAATTTTTGATGACGAACTTTATCAGGGTAATGATATTGCAGGTGTTGTAACAGGGTTGGCGTGGACCCAGGTAGGTGGTGATATTTTATTTATTGAGTCAAGTTTAAACCAGGGAAAAGGTGCGCTCACTATTTCCGGGCAACTGGGTGATGTGATGAAAGAATCTGCCGTGGCTGCACTATCCTATCTGAAGTCAAATGCAAAATCGTTGAACATTGATCAACGTATTTTTCAGCAGTATGATTTGCACATCCATGTTCCTGCGGGAGCTGTCCCTAAAGATGGTCCTTCAGCGGGAATTACTATGCTTACTTCATTGGCTTCCATATTTACCCAACGTAAAGTAAAAGGAAACCTGGCCATGACGGGTGAGATAACGTTGCGTGGAAAAGTATTACCGGTAGGAGGCCTTAAAGAAAAAATTCTTGCGGCTAAGCGAAGCGGAATCAAAGAGATCATTATAAGCAAACGAAACAAACGCGACATTTTAGAGATAGAGAAAACATACATTAAGGGATTAACCTTTCACTATGTAGATACCGTTGATGAGGTTTTGAAAGTTGCCTTGCTTAAAGAGAAAGTAGCTAAGCCAGTTGACTTTATATTGACGGAGACAAAATCTGATAAACTATAATTCATAAACATGTTATCATCAACGTATCTTACACCTCAACAAATTGTTAAAGAACTCGATAAGTATATTATTGGTCAACACGAGGCTAAGCGCAACGTAGCCATTGCCCTGCGCAATCGCTGGCGCAGAATGAATGTTACATCTGATCTTCAAGATGAAATTGTGCCCAACAACATTTTAATGATTGGTGCAACAGGCGTAGGTAAAACAGAAATTGCAAGACGATTGGCGCGCATTGCCGATGCACCCTTTGTAAAAGTGGAAGCTTCCAAGTTTACAGAGGTAGGATATGTGGGTCGCGATGTTGAAAGCATGGTGCGCGATTTGGTAGAGCAATCCGTGAACATGATAAAGGCCAAGAAGAAGGAAGAAGTGAAGGAACGCGCTGCTCAAGCAGTAGAAGAAATTATTCTCGATGCGTTAATTCCACCTATGCGCCAAAAGACGGCTGGGTTTCCCGTGACAACGGAAGAAACAAATGGAACGCCAACCAGTGATGTTGAACTGAATGAACGCACACGGAATTTATTTCGTGAGAAAATTAAGAATGGAGAAATCGAAGATCGCAAAATCGACATAAACATTAAATCTACTGGTAATTCTGGTATGGGTATGATTGGTGCCGGTATGATGGATGAAGTTTCCATGATGAACCTGCAGGATATGATTAGTGGTATGATGCCGAAGAAACCTCGTAAAAGAAAAGTTACTGTAGCCGAAGCGCGCAAAATTCTTTTTGAAGAAGAAGCAGCAAAACTCATCGATATGGATGAGGTGAAAGAGGAGGCCATTCGCAGAGCAGAAGATGCAGGAATTATATTTATTGACGAGATTGATAAGATCGCTTCGGGATCTGGAAAAAAAGGTGGCGCTGGCCCTGATGTAAGTCGTGAAGGCGTACAGCGCGATTTGCTCCCGATAGTGGAAGGGAGTACCGTAAACACAAAGTATGGTGTTATTAAAACCGATCATGTTTTGTTTGTTGCCGCGGGAGCGTTTCACACGGCTAAACCCTCTGATCTTATTCCTGAATTACAAGGCCGCTTTCCAATTCGCGTAGAGCTTACCAATCTTACTAAAGAAGACTTTGTGCAAATCTTAAAAGAACCAAAGAACGCATTGACAAAACAGTATCGTGCACTTTTTGAAGCCGAAGGTGTAACCATAGAGTTTGAAGATGGCGCTATTAATGAGATCGCGCACTTTGCTTTTGAAATTAATGCGGAAGTAGAAAATATTGGAGCCCGCAGATTGCATACGGTAATGAGTCGTTTGCTCAATGAGTTTCTTTTTGATGTGCCCGATAAAATCAAAGCCGATTCAAAAATATTAATCACTCAACAATTCGTGAAAGAGAGGCTTACAGGCTTTATAAAAAATAAAGACCTTAGCGAGTATATTCTTTAATCCATGATTCGGGTTGTTTCTGTGATAATCGCTTTTTGGTTTTGCGTGCCAGAGGCTCTTGCACAGAATGATTCCATCCGAGATACCTACATTCAACAGTTTCCTGATAAATTTTTTATCTGGCCTGTTATAAAAAAACGAGAGATATCGTTCGATTTGAATAGTCGGGACGATAAAGGAAAAAAACTTAGCTATAAACCCAATACATCGTTCAGCGCAGGTTTAGGTTTTTATATTTTTGAAATAGCGGCTGAGGTAACCGTTGCTGTACCCATTGATGAACGAAGCCGAACTACTTATGGAACTAGTGATGCCCGCGATCTGCAAGCTAATTTTTTAGGCAAACGCTGGGGTATTGATGTATATACGCAAAAGTATTCCGGATTTTATGTACCTAATCCAAACCAAACCCCAACTACGCCAGATCTATTTATAAAACGCTCGGATATCGAATTAAGGAACACCGGTGCTAATGTTCGGTATGTATTTAATAAAGATCGATTTTCGCAGAGGTCAGCGTACAACTATTCCGAACGGCAGTTAAAAAGTGCCGGATCATTTGTTTTATCGGGTTCGCTAAATACGTTTGATTTGCACGCTGATTCTGCCGTGCTAACTCAACAGGTAGCCCCTGCAATTTCTTCCACATCTACTCTTAAGGATTTTAAATACTCAGCCTTTAGTGTAGCTCCGGGTTACTCATACAGTATAATTTATAAATCTTTTTTTCTCAATGGATCTTTTTCGCTCGGGCCCGCTCACTATTGGATTCAATACACGGCACCTGATCAATCAACACAGTATAATATTACCCTTAATACCTTCGCAGATGTGCGCGTTGCACTTGGCTATAACAGTGAACATTTTTTTGGTGGGATGAGTTTAGTGACACAAACTCGCGATATTCGGTTTGATGAAATTCATTTTACCAATGGCACTACTGCATTCAAATTGTTAGTAGGTTATCGTTTCCCTGAGGTAGGAATTCTTAAGAAGCGCGCTATGGATTATCTGCCAAAGAAATAATCAAACAATGATCCATTGATCTTCCCGATGCCCGATTTCTGTAAATGATGTTTTGGGTTCGATATCCAAAAAGGGATAAATTACTTTAGAAAGGAAAAGACCTTGCGGGAATGCAGGTTCAAAAATCTTAGGTGTTTGACGTGTGATGAAATAACTTTCAAACTCATCCACACTAAGCTCGCCACGTCCAATTAGTAAAAGCTTTGCCACAATAAATCTTACCATCCTGCCAAGAAAGCGATCGGCACTTATTTGAAAACGTAACCGATCCCCCTTCTTATCGGCAAAAAGAGTTGCGGCAGAAACTTTGCATCGGGTATGCCGATGGTTATCCGGAGTTTTACAAAACGCATAGTAATCATCGTATTGCGTTAGCAAGGCAGCGGCCTTTTTCATCGCATCTAAATTCAAATTTGTTTCCTGATAAAGGGTGCTGATGCTATTCAGGAAAGGGTCTTTGTAGGTATGAATAAAGTAATCGTATTGCCGCTGCGTGGCGTCAAAGCGTGCGTGTTGATTATCTTCAACTCTTAAAATTTCGAAGACAGCAATGTCACTAGGCAGTTGCTTATTGAGTCGAAACAGCAAATCATAATCCCACGCAGCTTTTATATCAAGATGAAAGAAAAATTGACTTGCGTGCACTTGCGCATCGGTGCGGCCACAACCCATAATTGAAACCTTTTCTTTTAAAATCCCGCCAAGGATATTTTCCACTACCTCTTGTACACTGCCTACATTGGATTGCCGTTGCCAACCCCGATAGCGATGACCATTAAAAGCAGCATGAAAGAAGAAGCGCATGGTTGTGCGGTTAAAACTGTTACCGTAAAAATAATACTATTTGGTCTGATGGGTATTATTTTGGATTTTAGCTTTTCATTAAAGCTTCTTCACCATGAAACAATCAGGCGTTCTTCTAATAGCTCTTCTGGTATCTACATCACTACTGGCTCAATCTGGTAAAGTGAAGGATAATCTTTCGCTGCCCAGCAAATTGTTAAAAGGTGAGCGCAAGTATGCAATCTATTTGCCGCCCGACTATGAAACTTCGGAGCGCAGCTATCCGGTACTTTACTTGTTACATGGTGCGGGTGATGATCAAACAGGTTGGGTGCAATTTGGGGAAGTGCTTCATATTGCGGATAAGTCTATTGCTGAAGGTACAGCTACACCTATGATTATTGTGATGCCCGATGCAAACACGGGGCAGCGCGGATATTTTAATGATTTAAAAAATGAATGGCGGTATGAAGATTTCTTTTTTGATGAGTTTATGCCATTTATTGAAAAGACTTATCGCATAAAGAAGGAGAAACGTTATCGCGCTGTTGCCGGACTTTCCATGGGCGGTGGGGGTTCGTTCATGTACGCCTTACATCACCCCGAATTATTTTCTTCAGCCTGTCCACTAAGTGCGTACATTGGTCCGCTTACGCTGGCTGATATGAAGACTGGGTTGGAACGAAACAATCAGAAAGGAACGGATGCCGAGCTTGAAGCCTATTTTAAAAAACACAATGCAATTTCATTGATCAATGAAGTAAAAGACGATCAGAAGAAAGCAGTGCGTTGGTATATTGACTGTGGCGATGATGATTTTCTATATGAAGGAAATGCACTGGTGCATATTGCTATGAAGAAGAAAGAAATTCCGCATGAGTTCCGAGTTCGAGATGGGTCGCACTCCTGGACTTATTGGCGTTCGGCTTTGCCAACTGTTCTTACCTTTGTCTCAGAAGCTTTTCATCAATATTAAAATTTTACGTTTACTTTACCGTTTTTAATCCGCATAGATGAAAAGAGTTTTGTTTTGTTTTTTAATAGGTGTTAGTTTTTGTTCTCCTGCGTTCGCGCAAGAAGATTTTTTGTTAACGGTTTTGTCGAACGAACTGGAGCGCGAGGTAAAAGAATTTGCAAAGGCTGAACTACCTCCCTATTTTATATCGTACCGGGTTAACGATTTAGCATCAACACATTTACAATCCTCCTTTGGAAGTTTGGTAGAATCGTCAAATAATTCTAATCGATTATTGTTTACTACTGTGCGCGTGGGTAGTTACGAGTTGGATAACACGCACCCCATGGAAAAGAGTGAGAGAGGCTTTGGTGGAATGGGCGATGGTTCACGTTCAATACAGATCCCTTTAGATAATTCACAGGAAGCAATTCAATTTTTGTTGTGGCGATCTACTCAAAATAATTATCGTCAGGCTCTCGAATCTTTCAAGGCAATTAAGAGCACCCCCAAGAGCACAAAAAAAGTACCTAACGATTTTTCAAAAGCTAAACAAGAAATCTATTTTGAGAAACCGCTGCCTGCAAGTGAGTTTGATAAAGCTGCATGGGAAGCCAAAGTGCGAAAGTATTCGGCACCCTTTTTAAAGAATGCAGATCTTGTAGCAGGTGATGTAAGTCTGGAAATGATGACAGAGCGCAAATACATTGTTACATCAGAAGGCACTCGGATTGCTCAAAATATGCAGTATGCTTATTTGATGATCTCAGCGAGCATTCGCGCAGTAGGCGGTGATATTGTTCCGTTGCATCGGTCGTTCTTTGCGTTTTCACTTGCGGGCTTACCCGATGACAATACTATTTTAAAGGAAG
>JBBSBG010000035.1:0-15526 GCA_038251495.1 Cytophagales bacterium | reverse complement strand
TCAAATCCCGAAAGGTATGGGTCATTAGCAGCCGCAATAAGCTTGTCTATTGTGAACGCTGATTCGCGCTTTAAAACACGCTCTGCATTGATGCCCCTCGCATTTTGAGCATCAGGCGCCATGTAAGACGGAAATTTACTTTTATCAGGACTGAACTCTCCTGCCAAAGTGAATGGCGTTGAATTACAATTCTGTATCCAACCGCTTGCCGGATTGTATGAGTGAACGATCTCTGATACCTCATGCAAACCTTGCCAATCGGTAGCTACTATGCTGCCATCTAATGGCTTTGTCCAATCATAACTAGTGTTTCGTTTAGGAATAAAATCACCATGCCAGTAGGCAATGTTCCCTTCGCTATCTGCAAACACTGTATTGTTTGAGGAGTTAGCTTTTAACTCCATCGTCTTCTTATAATCTTCAAGACGTTTTGATTTCGTGCGTTGATAGGATTGAGTTAAAGCCTTTAATGGCTCCACCATCATAGCAAGTGTAACCCAATAGTCTTTACTTTTTGCCACTACCGGTCCATGATGTGTATACAGGGCTGTGAATTCTTTAAAGCTTTTCTTATCGCCATCTTTATAGGCTAATTTTATTTTCTTTGAGGTAAGAGCGCGATATTCAGTCCCGTACTTGTAATACAATGAGTCATTCCGTTTTACGATTGTTTCGAGATACTCATCCATTACATCCGCTTGACCTGAGGTGTGCATCCAGCCGCAATATTGATTGAAGCCTTGATAAACAAAAAACTGACCCCAGGTTACAGCACCATACGCATTTAATCCTTCCTCGCTATTCACATGCACTTCTGGCCTAAAGTAAAAAGAGGTATGCGGATTAATTAGTAAAAGAGCATTTCCGGATGCACTTCGGGATGGTGCAATTGCAAAACCGTTTGAACCCCGAGGTTCTGGCTCGGGATTGTGATCTACCTCTTCCTTTTCCATAACTACATCTGAACTTCCATAAAAATCTCTTAATCTGCTTACAGAAATTGATTCAATGTCACCACCAATGCTTCCTTCGCTGAATAGAAATGGCATCCATGGCTGGAAACGTGTTAGGAGTTTTGGCTTTACTTGTGGATGCGTGTGCAAATAATAATTAACACCTGCCGCAAAGCCATCGCACAATCGTTTAAGCCAGGCCGGGCTGTCTCTATAATTTGAAACTGCTTGCACCGAATCATAAAAAAGTCGCGTTCGTAAATCATGATATAGTTTGCTTACGCCTTCAGTTTCGGCTAGCCGACCGACAGCAGTAACATAATTCATTTCAACCCGCTCAAAATCATCTTCGCATTGCGCATAAAGAAATCCAAAGACTGCATCTGCATCTGTTTTTCCATAGATGTGAGGAATGCCCCAAGTGTCGCGAATAATTGTTACTTGTTTAGATTGGCTTCGCCATTGATTAATCTCTTCATTGGTAAATTTTTGTGCGAAGAGTGGCGATGAAATCAGAAATAGGAAAAGGATTTTTTTCATCAGGGTGTGCCGGTAGTTACGAAGTGAAATTTATTGAAGTTTCTTTCAGTCTCCTAATGAAATTGAACAAGCGGTCTTTATCTGAACTTCTTAAAATTTTGTTGCCATTGAGCGGCTTCCTTTTGGTTTTGAATATATCCGTCCTTAATCAACCCGGCAAGTCTTTCATTCATTGTTCCCTGCGAAGTAAGATGATATGCTCCACACTCGCCACAAACATAAATGGCAATGGGGCCGCCACCAGCTCGGTAATCAAAATTTATGTGTGCTTCAATCAATGCTTCTTCGGCAAGTTGACCTGTTAAGTAACTCCGTTTGCCGCTATTACATTTCATAAATAGTTTAAGGTTAGTCTAAACTAGCAGTTATCACTAAATAACAATAATGCCAGCTAATAATTTATCAAGATCGAAAAAAGGCAGTGGCTTTTCAATGCATTTAACAAAACCGCCAGACTTTGCTCGTTCAATATCACCTTGTTGAATCAGGGTGGTCATTGCAATCATAGTTGTTTTATCTGAAACAACCTTCAACTTTTTTACAATTGCGAGTCCACCAAAAAATTCGCCACGAAAGTGCAAATCAATAAAGGCGACATCATATTCCAATTCGAGAGCCTTTTCTAATCCCTCTTCGGCAGAGTTGAATATGTGGAATGAAACTCTATCCTGTTGCGGTTGCAACATCTTTTGATAAATAAACCGGTTTAAAGGGTCAGTTTCAAAAATTGCAATAACTACTTTCTTTTTCATGAATACCCTTAAAGGGATAATCATGCCTTCGGAATATATAGTCTAAATTCTACAAAAACAGGATTTTGCAACAAATTCTATCCTATTTTGGGAATAGGCATTAATATTTTGGGAAGCTCAAAACCTACTTTTTCTCCTTGCTAGAATTGTAATAAATAATACTATAAACCCTATAGAAACGATTATAGTCCAAATATTCAATTGGCGCGATTCAACAAACATCTTATAATCTTTCAACAAAAACTTTGTAGCACTGGGTTGCCAATAGGCCACGTTACCTGCAACAGAATCTGCATTTGAATTTACAACCTCACCGGGCATATCTATTCTGTGAACATATTTTCCATTGCCGGCTGTAGAGGCAAAATTCGTCAACGTTTCTACTTCAAACTCAATCTGGTTTAATTGCTCTTTCGAAATTGGAATATTTGAAATGCCTGAGATTGGAAAAAGGGAAGCGATATCCTCTATGCCTTTTTGACTTTTAAGAGACTCAAACAATTTCTGTTTGTGATTATGCAAGGTGTCAATCCACGATTTGTTTTCGCCTGCATCCAATAGCCCAACCATCCGCGAATAATACTCTTCAAAGATTGCCCTAGTTCCATAAGTCTCAAAAATTTTATCATTCAACCCATCCAAATACAAACTATCTGCTTTGGTGATAGACTTGCCTTCAGCGGGCAATCGATCGATAAAGGCATAGTCTTCCTGCGTAAAATAATTTATTGTAGGATGTTTAAGTCGATTGATGGCCAAATAGGTATCTGAATAAGAAATATATGTATAAAACCATCTGAATTTTTTACCAAATTCACTCCTAATTCTAAATGTTGTATCGCTGGGTGTTGCCAACTCCTTATTTGCTTCCAAAGCAGAGTTGAAATGCTTGGTGTATGTAATAATAAACTTTTTATCATCGGTTTTCTTTATTGTGTCTTTTACCCTGGAGGCAACCTGCCAGTTTGTTGACGCCCCGATTCCAATAAAGTTTTTAGCCCCCACTGAGTCAGTTTCCAATTCAATCGTCTTAGCTAACGATCCATCTTCATGAATAAGTGTTTTCATTGATACGGAATGATCACACGAACTAAGGAATATTAAGATTCCCGAAAGGGTAACTACTACATTACAAGTCTTCATAATTTTAGTCTTTGCTGTTTTTAAAATCATTATTTTTTATCTGATCGTATAGCGAAATAGTTTTGGGTGATTCTCTTCGCTTGATATAGGTTTGCAAAAAATGTTGAGTATTTAATATGGCCACATCAGTTTTATAGCTCTTATTAAATGCCAGGTTACTTGCTGATGAAATTTCCGAAACAAAGAATCCAATTAAGATGATTGATACAATCCCCATCGTTGATTGCAGCCACCGATATTCAAAGAGAAGGAAAATTCTATCTAGTAAATTGATTTTTTGGTTAGGCTCAATACCTTTCATAATCCTGAATTTAATTCGTTCAGGATTCTCTGAAATCAAGGGCATTTCAGCAGCTTTACTTATTACTTTATATTGATAGTTAGCTTGCATAAGGAGTTCCTTACAAGATGAACAGTCAATACTATGTTTCTCTATTAGCGCCTTCTCGTTGGTTTCCAGTTCTTTATATAGAAAAACTAATTCCTCAATGTTTTTACAATTCATAGCTTAATCGAAGTTTCATTTTCAAAATAAGATTTCAATGTTTTACTAACTGATTGCCGCGCGTAATAAAGGTTACTTTTCATATTGCCTGATGAAATGGAAAGCACCTCGCATACTTCTTCAACGGTTAGTCCCTCTAAATCGCGTAAAACAAATACAGCCCGCTGCTTAGGTGTCAATAGATTAGCTGCTTGTGCTATCACGATCATCAACTCCTCCCCTTCCAACTCACTCTCTGGTGTTGTGTCTTGTTTAAGCCAGTGCCCATGTTTAATATCCACGTAATTCTTTTTCTGCTTTGCTGTAGCAGACTTTAGATAATCAAGACTTCGGTTAGCAATAATGCGGTAAAGCCATGTAGTTATTTTTATATCGGGTCGATACCGATGCATGTTTTTCCAAAGACTAATAAAACTTTCTTGAACGATATCTTCCGCTTCAACGGATTGACCTACAATACGAAAGGCCAACCTGTATGCAAACGTTTGATACTCGTCAACAATAATTCCAAACGCGCGCCTACTTCCAGCCTTGGCTTGATCAATTATCTCGCTTGTAACGCGTACTGTTTCTTCCGGCATTCTGTTATTATACAATTTCAATCCTTAGTGGTCAAATGAAGACTTTTATATCTTTATGATCTTGCACTTAATTATTCAATAAAGATTCAATCATCGCAACTAATTGCGATGCGCTTTCGTTACTATTGCAGTTCACAGCGAACATATTGGCCGCAGCTGAAAGTAAAGATTTTTTAAACTATCGCGGTGCCTAATTTTTGTTCCGACAATCCTTTATCAGGCAAAATTGTATATGGGTCGCGTTGTGACTTAAGAAAGAAAGTATGGCTTGGAGTACCTTATATATAAGTGGAAAGAAAGATTTCAAAGAAGAAGTTTTAGAGAATCTTAAGCATTCTGACGTTTACTATTTACCTGGAAGTTCAGGTGAAAATAATTTAATCATGATTTGGGTGGAAGAAGAACTTCCATTAAGAGATTTAAAAATTGCCATTGGCAGCAAGACTGTATTTAAGTATCGGTTGCAATTCCATACCTCGCCCGAGCATTATCAAGCTAGTGAAAGTCGAGATAAACTTTCACCTCGAGAAGAGGCCATGATCCTCGAGATGAGCGACTGGGAAGCTCGCTGTCTGCATAGCGCCTAGAATAATGCCTACGCATTTGCAAGCAATATCTTTAAGATTCGATAAAAAGCGATAAATTTAAGACTCTTTAAAGACCTGAAATTTATCTTTATGGCACTCTCCCCTCGTTCGCTTGTTATCCTTTTAGGTCTCTTTTGCTTCATTCCAGTGTTTAGTCAGCAAGACTCGGTTTCACTTTCCGAAGAATATTACCGCCAGGGGATGGAAGTTTTTGATTACTCGCATCGAAAGCAAGCCACCGAAATGTTCATGTTGGCTGCAAAAGCGAATCCGAACAGTGCTAAAGCTCAGTTTATGACCGGGCGATCAATCATGCTTACCATTCAGAAGGAGCTCTCATTGGAGTACTTTAAAAAGGCATACACACTAGATCCTAAAATAGATCCGGATATCCTATACTATTTAGGCCAATCTTTTCATTACTCTGAAAAATTTGACAGTGCTATTTTATTGTACAATCGATACAACCGCTTGCTTGGTCGCTCGCTCGATTACGAAAAATCTAAAAAGATAAGTGAGGTTAACCGAAAGATTTTTGAGTGTAACAATGCAAAAATAATGGTGGCTCAGCCTGTTGATGTAACATTGGCCAACTTGGATGAACACATTAACTCTGAATGGCCCGATTATGCACCAACCATTAATGCGGATGAAACATTTATGGTTTTTACAACCAGAAGACCCGATGGTAATTTGAACAATCGCATAGCTGTAGACAATGAATATTATGAGGAGATTTTTTATAGTCGTAAACAAGGCGATGTATGGTCACCGGCACAAAACCTTACTGGCTCACTGAATAATAACTACCATAACGCCAGTGTTAATCTATCACCAGATGGAAAAGAAATGCTTTTATACCATGATAGTAACGGGGGTGATATTCTCTCCGCATTTCTCCGACCTGATGGCACCTGGACTGATCCTGAAGTGTTAGAAATAAATACCGAATACATTGAAAACTCTGCAACAATCACTGCCGATGGTCAGAAATTATTTTTCTCCAGCAATCGGCCCGGTGGCTATGGGGGCACGGATATTTATATGGTTACAAAAAATACAAAGGGAAAATGGAGCAATCCGCAAAACTTAGGAAAACTTATCAATACTGAATTAGATGAAGATGGTGTGTTCGTTTCGGCTAGTGGAAAGAACCTCTACTTTAGCTCTAACGGTCATGCAGGTATGGGTGATCTTGATATTTATAAATCGGCTTACAATGCTGAAAAAGGTACTTGGGAAAGGCCTATCAATATGGGCTATCCTGTTAACTCTGTCGAAAATGATATTTACATTGTACTTACCCGCGATGAAGACTTTGCATACATTTCTTCTGTGAGGAAAGAAGGCATTGGCGAACAGGATATTTATAAAATAGATATTAGAAATTGGAAAGAACCAGCTTATACTCAACCAGATTTTGCTGATGCTGTATTGGCCATGGAAGATGAGATACCTGCTTTGGCAGCACCTCAAGTAAAACCAGCAACAGCTACCACCACCATAGAAGGCGAAAGTTTTGATGCCATAAAATTTAATGTCTTTGTAGCCGAAGGCGGATCAAGACAACCCGTGCCGGCAACAGTAAAATTAGCTACCGCAAAAGGTGATGAGATTCTGTTTAAAGAGGTTTCACCGGGCACATATCAAATGAATATTCAAGCACACGGTAAGCCATCCAAATTTAAACTTCTTGTTTCAAGTAACGAATACATACCTTATTCATCGTCCTATTATTTGGGAAATAATTTTCAAACCAATGTGATGACTGATACAGTTTACCTTGATAAGATTGCTGTAAATTATAAGCGTACTCTTAATGTTTATTTTGGATTAGACAGCGATGTACCAAAGTCGTTTGAAGACATATTGTATCTGGAGCAAATCATGAAAACATCTGCTTCTGTAAAAGTTGAGATCGGTGGCCATACAGATAACACGGGGGCGCATGCTTACAATTTGGGACTTAGCAGCAGGCGCGCCAATGCTGTAAAGAAACATTTGGTTAATTCAGGTATTGATCCGGAACGGATAACGGTAGCGGGCTATGGCTCCGATAAACCAATCTCTGATAACAGCACCCGAGCCGGGCGTCAGTTAAACCGCAGAACAGAGTTTACAATCATTGAAAAATAACGCGAACATAATCCAGCACCGATGAACCGCTGGTTAAAACGGTTCCTTATAATTCTTGCAGCATTGGCTGTAATTGCCTTTTCGTTGATAGGCCCAATTGATCGCACCCCGTTACCAGAACGGAGTTTTTATAAGGAAATGAAAGAAGTTCTGGATACTATTTCAATTTCTAACTATCCGGCAAACGGAAAATTAAAAGCAGGTTGGAGAAAAATAGCTATCACTCCTAATAGCCCTATGCCAATGGCGGGTTATATAATGCGCCCGTTTTTTGAAACCATTCACGACTCACTCTTTGCTCGTGTAATCGGAATAAACAATGGATCCGTTTCATGTTACCTGATCAGCGTAGATTTGTTATTGTTCCCCCCTATTATCAAGAAAAAAGTTCAACAACGCATAAGCAATGAACTTTCTGCAAACACCTTTCTATACTTTAGTGCGACACATACACACAACGGAATTGGCGGCTGGAATAATAGCCTTGTTGGCAATTTTGTGTTGGGAGATTATAACGAAGGCTGGGTGAATGAAACAACCACAAAATTAGTTGAAGAAATTAAGGCAATTAATTCATCTATGAAACCTGCAACGCTTTCCTATTGGGAAACCAATGCCAACGAATATGCAGAAAATCGATTAGTAGCCGCAGCTCCGCATGACGGTTGGTTACGAGGGCTAAAGATTGTGGCTGACGATAGCAGCTCCATGCAATTAGTTACATTCAGTGCGCATGCTACCAGCATTAGTAAAAAAAGTCTTTCCCTTTCCGGGGATTATCCAGCCGCACTAATTGATCAAATTGAAGAGAAAAAAAAATCGTCAGGCATATTTATGGCTGGCATGGTTGGCAGTCATCGGCTTGCAGGTATTGATGCAACAGAATTTGATTTAGTTAACAAGGCGGGAGTAGCACTGAATGAAAAAATTCTGACAGCGGACTATGACAAGGCTTTCGATTCAATTGAAATTAGGGCCGCACATGTACCGATTCACTTTGGCTCCTCACAGCTACGTATAACAAAAAATTGGAAATTGCGAAATTGGATTTTCAACTCAGCATTAAATCCATTGCAAGGAGAGCTTACCTATCTGCAATTAGGAAATATTATTTTGATTGGCACTCCTTCCGATTTTTCTGGAGAACTTTTAATTACTCATAAACTGAAAGAACTTGCTAAAAGCAATAATCAACATCTAATTATAACAAGTTTCAATGGCGATTATGTTGGCTACATCACGGAAGATGAGCATTACGATCAGGTGGAAAAAGAAGAGGTAATGGCCATGAATTGGGTTGGGCCTTACTATGGAAATTATTTTAGTGAAATGATTTCTACTTTGATCAATAAACTGCAAGGACGCTAAGTCGCAAGGTTTTCCTTAACCATTAAGATAGTTAAGAAATTAAGATCATTAAGCGGATAAAGACTTCATTCCTTAATGCTCTTAATAGTAAAAAATGAACCACAAAAATTAAGGTTTAGGCTTGCGATCAGGACGCTTGCCTCGCCATAGTTTGTTCTTGATTCCTGAATTATTACCTCTACTATTTCCCTGACTTTGGTTTAAGGTTCTCGCTTCTGGTGTATAAGCAGGACCCGCTCCTAATTCTATAGGCAATGGCATCTTGGGTACTTCTTTTCCAATTAGGCTTTCAATCCTAAAGAATTTGCGCTGATCCAGTTGGTTGATAAACGTAATGGCAGTGCCTGTTGTGGCTGCACGCGCGGTGCGCCCAATGCGGTGAATGTAGTCTTCCGGATCGGGTGGTACATCGAAATTAATAACAAGATCAATTCCTTCCACATCAATTCCGCGTGACAGAACATCCGTTCCAATTAAAATTGTAAGCTTCTTATTTTTAAATTCACGAAGCACAGTCTCACGTTCTACTTGCTCAAGATCGGAATGAATTGCTTTTGCTTGTAAGCCTATGCGCTGTAGGTTGCGATCTAGTTTCTTTACGTTCTCTTTCGTTGATGCAAAAATCAACACACTGGTAAATTGCTTTTCCTTTAAAAGAAAATCGATCAATTTCTCCTTCTGTTCATTATGCACAACGTAAGCCTGTTGCAAAATTCCTTCAGCCGGTTTTGAGATGGCGATATTTATCTCTATTGGGCTCTTTAAAATTCGGTTAGCGAGTGCTCTAATTTTTGGCGGCATGGTAGCTGAAAACAAAAGCGTTTGTCTGTTTGCGGGAAGTTCCTTAATTATTCTTAAGATATCTTCATAGAACCCCATGTCCAGCATCCGATCTGCTTCATCCAACACCAAGTGTTCAACATGATCAAATTTAATTGTACCCATAGCAATTTGGGCAATCAACCTACCGGGTGTTGCGATAATTAAATCAACCCCACCTTCCATAGCTCGCTTCTGTTGATCCCAGGTTGCGCCATCGCCACCTCCATAAATAGCAATAGAACTAACACCCAAAAAATATGAAAAGCCTTCAATCTGCTGATCAATTTGTTGAGCAAGTTCGCGCGTGGGCGCGATAATAACTGTGTTTAAATTTCGCTTTTCTGAAGCAACTATATTATTGAGAATGGGCAGCACATAAGCAGCCGTTTTACCCGTACCGGTTTGGGCGCAGGCAATCAGATCGTGCTTAGCAAGAATTACCGGAATAGCTTGTTGTTGTATGGGGGTTGCTTTAGAAAAGCCCATGGAATCCAATCCATCAAGGAGTCGTGGATGGAAGTCAAAATCGTGGAAACTCAAAATATATAAATAATTAGTCTAAAAAATACCCTGCAAGATACGATAAGTAATCAAAATTCATTACTGCCATTTATGAGGAGATGATCTGTTAATTTCAAAAAATCGTATCTTGTATGCTTTAACTTGAAGATTTGACGAATACTTTTGCTACCTGATTATGAATAAAACAAAATTACTTTTTTTATTGCTGCTGGTTCCTGGCTTTCTAATTGGCCAAAAAAATGAGGTAACAGAATTATTTAGTAAAGAAGAACCACTCGATATTAAACTATCCATTTCTGTTAAAGGAATAAAAGCAATCACTAATGATACAATCTATACAGCAGCCATGATGCATTTTAAAAATGGTGACTCCTGGGATTCTATTCCCGTTTCAGTTCGAGCTCGGGGTAATTTTAGAAGAAAGGAATGCTTGTACCCACCACTTAAAATAAAGATTAAGAAGGACGATGCTAAAGGAACTGTTTTTGCTGGGAATAAGAGTCTTAAACTTGTGTTGCCATGCAATACATCGAAGGATAATTCCTTGATCATGAAAGAATACATCTGCTATCAACTCTACGAACCCATCACTCCTTATACATTCAACACTCGCTTATTGAATATTGAATTCAACGATGTTTCTGGCAAGAAAGTAAAATCCTCACAAGTAACTGGTTTCTTTATCGAGGATGACGATTTGGCGGCCAAGCGTCATGATGGAAAGATTGTTGAAGATTTGAAATTGCATCCCAAGTTTTTACAGGAAGCAAATTCAGTGCGGCACGATATGTTTCAATACATGATCGCAAATACCGATTGGTCAACCACATTTCTCCATAACGCTAAAGTGATACAATTAGATTCTACTAAAGAATATATTCCGTTGGCATATGACTTTGACATGTCGGGATTCGTAGATGCACCTTACGCACAAGTCAATGAAACATTAGAGATTGCCAGTGTGCGCGATCGGCTATTCCGAGGTTTTTGCCGTTCGGATGACGCCTATCAGACCGCTCGACAGGCGTACATTCAAAACGAACCAACCATTATGGCTGTCATGGCCAAGTACCAAAGCCAGATGGAGCCGCGCGAATATGCTTCTCTGGTTAAGTACCTGGATAAGTTCTTCGGCACATTTAAGAGCGATCAGCAATTTAAATCAGAGATACTTAGTAAATGCAGGACTAAATAAATCCTAAACAGATGCTAAGCAAAATTTTAACGAATTTCACATTCACTAAACTTCATATTAAAAAACTTACTAGTAAAATGAGTTTTCGCTAATGTATTAAGGGCATCTCTAAAACCCTAGCTTTCATACCTCAACCCCTGCCCCCTTCTCCCTGCCTTTGCCTAAACGCCTGCCCGCACGAAGTTAAACGCGGGCGGGGCTTCGTGTAGGCAGGCCAAAGAGCAGGGTAAGCGGAGTTTTTAGAGATGAGCTTAATTAATCAATCTCAAAATTAGATTTAAATTTCTATACCAGCTACTCTAATCATTTTGGTACTTTTGAGAACCTAAACAGAAATGTATTGTGAGAATTAATATGCTGCGGGTTTGGCTTTTGCCCATACTCTTTTTTTTCGCCACCCTAAGCAGTGCACAGATTGACCTAACTGACACTACAAAGGTTTACCGCATTGATAAACTTGTAGAGGTCTTAATAGATTCCTCTAATACACTCACAATCGATGGCATCCAAAATACTGGCATTCAAGCAAAATTTCATGTTAGAGGGAATCTGGTTTTTGGATATACTACCTTCAACATTTGGCTAAAGATTACATCCACATCAAAAAATAAAGTTCGCTGGTATCTGGAAATTCCTGCCCCCTTTCTGGAATATGTTGATTTCTATCAACAAGAAAATAAAACAGATTGGCATCGTTATGAATCAGGTTATTTCCGAAAACAAAATTTAAGAGCTATACCACACACTGGCCATGTTTTTCCGTTGGCCTTTAATAATAAAAAGAATGTATCGTATGTCAAGATTTCTGGCACAAGTCCAAAAACTTTCCCTGTCTACATTCTTAATCGTGATAAATTCAATGATTTAATTCGTTGGGAGGATTTGGGTTATGGTATTTTCTTCGGCATACTCATCATCATGTTTTTTTATAACTTGTTTATCTTTTTTAGCCTTAGGCAAATTAATTACCTTCTCTACATCTGCACCATTCTATGCACCATATCTGTCTTTCTCAGTTCCTCAGGCTATGGCGGCAAATTCTTGTGGCCTAATAATCCTGAACTAAATTATTATGCGGGTAGAGTGTCATTGCCTTTTCTTATTTTCTTTCTGGCTGTTTTTTCTAACCGATTTTTGGAAGTAAAAAAATATTCACTCTGGAACTACAATATACTTAGGGGATTAATTGGCTTGTCATTTATAGCGCTTCTGTTAGTTATTACAGAAATCCGTCAATCTGCTGGCAACGATCTTATTACTATTGCAACTATTATATTTATTGGCACCGGAATAAATTGCCGATGGCGTGGAAACAAAACAGCAACATTCTATATTGTTGGCTGGAGCTTCTACTTTATAGGAGGCCTGTTCCTTACGCTACGAAATAGTGGATTCTTTGAATTCAATTTCTGGACTACGCACTTTGTAGAAATAGGCGCGGCCATGGAAACTACGTTTATAGCTTTTGCATTGGGTGATCAATTTAGACGACTAAAGCAAGAGAAAGAAGAAATACAGCTTTTAGCCTTGCAAGCACAGCAAGATGCGCGAGCACGGCTGGAAGTGCAGGTGACTAAGCGCACTCAGGAACTTTCTAACGCTAACAAAGAGCTTAGCATAATGCTTGCTACTGTAAAAGATAAGAATGCTTTAATTGAAGGGAAGAATGAAGAACTGGATACTTTTTTCTATCGTATATCACACGATTTAAAAGCCCCCATCTCCAGCTTGGTTGGTTTGTCATCATTAGCAAAACACGATGTTAAAGATCCAGAGGCATTATTCTATTTTGAAAAACAACACGAACAGATTAATCGACTGAATAATATTGTCAGAGGGTTGGTCAATATCATTCGTGTTGGTGACAAAATGCAAAACAAAGTAGTTATTGATTTTGAAAAAATGATCAGCGACTGTATCGATTCTTTTAGTTCATTGCATAAAGCAGATAAAATTAACTTTATTATTGAGATACAACCACGAATCATCTACCACTCAGAATGGGTAATTCTAAATGCGATTTTCCAAAACTTGATAGAGAATGCGATTAAGTATTCGAGTGATACAGCTCCTTATCTCCGTATTCAGATAACCGAATTAAATAACGAGGTACTTTGCATAGTAGAAGATAATGGATTAGGAATTGCGGAAGAGCATCAAAGTAATATTTTCGATCTTTTCTATCGTGCCACCGAAAAATCCTCAGGTTCAGGACTTGGGCTATATATTTTAAAGCGTTCTTTAGACCAACTAAATGGCAAAATTGAAATGATTAGTTTAGAAGGTCAAGGCACTACCTTTACGGTTACATTGCCTAAAGAAAGTGAAGTAGCGCATTAGTCATTCTTTCAAATAGGTACTAATTAGCCAAAAGCCAGAAACCCAAGAAAGACAAGTACGCTAAGTATAAAACCAAACATAAACACCTGATAGGCATAAACAAGTAGATTGTATTTGCGCTTTAATATCAACCCTTGGTTATAAACGTCAATGGTCATGTGTTCATACAAGTCATCTCCCGAATCCAGTAATTTCTTCATTTCATCTAAATAAGCCTGTTGGGTATAACCTGAAATGATACCAAAGAATAGCAAACTTGATTTTTGCATAGAACCACCTACTACTTTTGCTTTTAACAATTTTGGTCGTGCAGCCTGAATGGCAAAAATAACTGAGATCAAACACGAAAGTACAATTAACACAATAGGTACAATTGCTTTGGAGTCATAGGCGTCAATCTTGCCAGCTATGGCACCATAGCCTGTAATTGCAATGATTGATGAGATGATCATGGTGTTGATACTGATAATAATATTTGCTTTGTTATCAGCCATTTGAATAAGGTTGCTTTGATTTTGATAGGTTGCTCTGAAAAGTGTTTCTCTTCCCCTACCTTCTTTTTTCTTCTTCTTTGGTTTTGGCTCCATAAAAATTAATGTAGATATTTTTTACAGTTTGAAATCATTTAACCGAATGTCATCCAGTCCATGCTGATCAAACGGGTTCTCCATTTGATCTTGTACATTATACAATGAGATGAGGATAAATGTTGAAATGGCTGATAACAAATAAACAATCCATGACTCATTCAACGAAATGCCATCATGCAATCGATGATATAATGCCGGAGTATAAATAAGCGGATACACATAGATAAAAATCAGGCAATAAGCTCGAAGGGCAATTGGGGTGCGATGGTGATTTACAGCAGCAATATTTTCGACACTATAATGAACATCTTTCATAAAACGAAAAATCTTAAGTGCCGTGCCACTGCCAATAGCTTCTTTATTTAATTGAATAAACTGAAACACTTTATCAAGCTCTTCCCCCAACTGTTCGCGAGTATTAATCTTTCCCAAATAACCAATCATGGTTGTGCTAATGGTTGAGATAATTGCTATCAACTCACTCTTATTAGCTTCGTCAATTTTTTTGTTATCCAAAAATGAATCTCGAACTGTAATCAGTCCTGCTTTGAAACGGGAGAGATACTCCAGAGCTTTTTCGCGTCTTCTAAAAGCACTTCTAATGGTAAATACTAAGGGGAATACAATGGCTATGCTGATCAGGGCCAGGTCGTAGTTGTATTGAAAATTGTAATTCAGTGTGATGTAGGAAACAATCAATGAGACGCCTAAAGCAAGAGCCGTCCGGAGGTTGAGAATCGAGAGATATTTGTCCATTGGAGTTCAAGATAGTATTTAAAAAATAACATGTCTAAATATATAAAAAAAGCCGATGGGCTGCTCACAGTAGTTTTGTAAGATGTAAACTATAATCACTAGCCTTTTGATATTACTCAAAGATATTCAAATGGATAGAAGGAAATAGTTCTTTTACGTTTTGTTGTATTGGTTTGTCAAACAGGTTTTCGATAGGCGATTTATCGAACACATTGATGCTCACCACCTGTTATATTTCGTAGAGCGTTTGCTTGAGGCTGAACCTTTTTTTGGCTATTGCCACGATCTAGCAAAGTCAGTTCTTGCACTAGACTACTTAGTTAGCTGTAGTTCTTAAACTGAAATTAGGGCTTCAGGTATATCGACACATTTTTCGATTATACCAATCCTGCAAATCCCATAAAGGCCATTGATAGAATGCTGGCTGTGATTAATGCTGCCGGTATGCCTTGCATATACTCTGGTAAGTCTGACATCTCGAGCTGCTCGCGCAGGCTTGAAAAGATGGCAATGGCCAACGTAAACCCAACTGAATTACCAATTGCAAACACCACGCTTTCGAATAAATTAAACTGATTTTGAATCACTAAAATTGCTACGCCTAAAATGGTACAATTGGTGGTTATTAATGGTAAGTACACACCCAATGCCTGATACAAATCAGGGCTAACTTTCTTTAAAACAATCTCAACCACCTGAACTAAAAAAGCGATCACCAATATGTAGGTCACCGTTT
>JBBSBG010000034.1:0-15819 GCA_038251495.1 Cytophagales bacterium | reverse complement strand
TACGGAAGTAAGCTCCCAGATTTCGGTAAGGGCTTCAACAGTAACTTCTTGTTTGTTGGTTTGCTTTACATAAACTGTATAGTTTGAGTTTACATAGATGCTTTTGAACTCTGGAAGTTCAAGGATCTTCTTGGTAGTCTGTGCAAACGTGAAGGATGCAATGGAAAGAAGTACTAAGGAAACAAGGATAATAGCGAAGATAAAATTGATTTTTCTCATAGATAAAGTATTAGGGGAACTAATGTGTAAAGATTACCCATCATTAGAGTAATCGATTCGATAAAAGTACGGACTTAGCGATGAAAAGACTAAACCGAAGTTAAACTAATCTTTCAATGTTATTTTTTCTTGAAAAGGTATCGAAAAACAAAAACGAAAATTGCCAATCCAAGACACATTACGAATAATACGGTAGGCGTGATCAACTTAGTGGCATGCATGTTTTATACGATTATATTCGAATTCGAGCCTGTAATTTAAGATCATTCCTCGTATTTCCATTAATCGTCTCGCTTCCGGAGCCTATTGTCTCGCGATCGGTGTAGCGAACGTGCGCCCAACGGAACCAGAGATCAATTTTTTTGGAGACTGTGTATTGAACGAGCACGTAGTTGCGAACACCAACCCCGGAGTAAGCCGGGAATGAAAAGGCAAGCCAGACGTCCCGCTCGTATATGTAGAGTCGATTGTCATAATCATCGGTATCAAATAAAGCATACCGACCGCTTATTGAAAATTTCCGATAGCTCCAGGTTACATCCTGAAGGATCATCATGCCCTGTGTTGTGTTGCCTCCAAACTTGTATGAACTAAACTGAGCTCTGGTTTTGAAAGAGAGTTGCGGAGTAATCACGTAGTCAACATTAATCCAGTAGCTGCGTTTAATCCCGACCCCGGTTTGGTAAAGGTTGGTATCGGTCGGTAAATTTCTCGCTTTACTTTCTTCCCGAGCCTGAGCGAACAAGTAAACACCTTTGGATGGTTTGTAGTTGAATCTGAATAACCATTCGCTTCCCTGTGAAGGGGAATAGCTTCGAAAGCGTAGCCACGGAAACTTGAATAGATCAAGATATCCCGAGAAAGAATACTTTTTGTTGAATTGATATTTCCAACCCCAATACATGCCACTCTCATTTTGTGGAGTTGAACTTTCTGCCAAAGCGTTGCTATAAAAAGTTTGAAAATCACGATCGTATTTTCTGAAGTGTAACGCAACATCCAATGAAGAAGTAAGACTGCCTATGATGCCTGTAGCAATACCCATTCCTTCGCCTATAGTTTTTGCCACTTCACTAAAGAAGGAAAAATTTTTATATGCGTAGTTAAGAAATAGACTGGCGTTGGTGTTTTGTGAACCCTGAAAGTAATATTGGTTGTAAGGCGTAGGAGTTCGAATGATGGGAACATTAAAAATTGTTTGATGAAAAATTACCCCTGCATCCAGCGACTTGTATTTATAGTTGATGACTCCTGCAATATTTTGTTCTTGTAGCGTATTCCGCTTTTCAATTTCATTGGAGGTACGATGTAATCCGGTATAAGTGAGTGACGACACGGAACCTGTTTCAAACGTTGAATCTTGAACCGCATTTCCATCGCGCCAACGCGAAGAGAACATTCCATGAATAACAAGTCGTTTGGTTAGGGAGTATGATACTGCGCCACCACGAAAGTAGCCCGCTTCATAAAGCGATGTATATGGCAGAAAGCCGATGTTTGCTCTACGAATGGTAGTTACCGCTTCAGCATTTTTACCAATTCCAAAAGCCGAACCCAACACTAATCCTTGTGCGAATTGTGCCTGAAAATCTCCAAGGATTAGATTCTTGATTTTTCCTTTATTGAGAACCTGCGCGTGAATAGAAAGGAAGTCGGCTCCATATTGCTTTTTATTTGGTGCCCAGACAAAACGTTCGCCAGCATCTTTTTCGGCTGTGAATCCGAAACTAAAATCTCCCGGTCTACTGGTGCGAAAGCGGGCATAGAGTCTGTCAGGTGAGCCTACATATCGGCTAGCAGGTGAAGCGCTCTCACGATATCCTTTCTTGTCTTCTATGGTGCGATCGTATCGCAACACTAGGTAGTTATTTTTCTCTGAGATGACTCGTTGCAATAGTGATCGATTAAATCTGATTGTTTGATCGACTACAGTTACAAAATTTGTTAGCCGTTGAAATATATCTTTATTAAACCCGGGCACAGCTTGCAATTCGTAAACAGAAAGAATGCGCCCGGCTTCCGCCCGATAATTAATAAAGGCTTGGATTTGAGATTCATTGAGAATGTACAATGCGCGCAATTGTTCAGCAGTAATTAAGTTTAGATCGGCAGGATTAGAAAGTAGTTGCGCAAGATTTTCATACAGCTCTTCATAATTTAAATCCTCATCTTGAACGGCTAAAATTTCATCGATTAAAATTTGAAGATCAAAGTCCTTTCGGGGATATGTCTGCGCAAGCACCCAGCAAGGAAGTAGCACCAAAGCAAAAAGGAATACAAGCCGATTCATCGCTTTATTTTACTATTGATATAATACGTTGCTGATGCCTGATGACTTGAACCAGTCAACAAATTAAGTTGAACAGCATAATCAGCTTTTATATTTTTTCGCTTTGTACCTAATCCAAAGAATCCGCTTTGCGGTTTTAGATTAAACCCGGTTCGAATGAAAAATTTCTTCTTGAATGAATACTCAAGCCCGGTTCGCCAGGTTGGTAAATAATTAAGATCTTTATCAAGCTCAGAAGTGATTAGAATATTTTCTTTTGGTTTGAAGGTAAGGCCAGCAGTTAATCGTGTGGGTATTCGTTCCGAACTATAATCGCTAGTTATTTTTGCCTGATTGAGGTTGGTGATATAAGCACCAATCGAAAGTTGTTCAGTCAATTGTGCTAATCCACCAAAGTCGATGCTAAAAGTCGATTGTGTGCCGAAGCCATCAGCATGATATTGAATGTAGTTTACTTTCACGCCCAGCGAGGCTATACCAAACTTGTTTCCAAAACCTGCGGATATAATTTGTTCATTGTACAAATCATCACCAAATCTAAAAACACCTATCGAGCTCACGCCCCAGCGCACAGGCGCATTAAATGCAAAGGCCATTCGGTTGGCATTTTTTAGCTGGGTACGAATTTCATAGGAAGCGGCTACGCTCATATTCTCTTGCGAGCCGATGGTGCCAATATTATTGAATAAACTCCATTCATCGGCCAAGCCAGAAGAAGCGAAGCCCATTCCGGCCGACCGCGCACCCATGAGTGTGGAGATGCTTTGGGCATTGCCTATTTTTGCTACAGCGAGAATCAGGAACAAACCAATGGATCTCAGCATGACTAATGGTTAGGTTGACTAAATTAAAATATTTTTTTGAAAGTTTTTTACTGGCATGGCTGATGGCAATACCGTTCGCTGCCCAATCACAGGAGAAAAGGGAATATTATGCGTCTGGAGAATTAAGGGCAGTTGGTTTAATGGCTGGGGAAAGCAAAATAGGACAGTGGAACTATTTTTACCCTTCCGGTAAAAAGAATGCTATTGAGCATTATCAGCAGGGTCAATTGAGTGGCGAGGTTTTATATTATTATCCAACAGAAATTTTGCAAGGCAAGGAGACTTGGCTCAACGGCAGCCTGGTTGATTCAGCCTGGTATTATCATCTGAGTGGTAAAATTCATAGAAAGGGTGTTTATAAGAATAGTGAGTATGCGGGAATGTGGATTTATTTTTTTGAGAATGGAAAAAAAGAACGCGTGGTTAACTATGAGCATGGTTTACCAAATGGTGTTACTAAAGTTTTCAATGATTCTGGTTTACTAATTCAGCGGGGCGAATACAAAAATGGAAAGGAGCATGGGGAGTGGAAATTTTATTCGCAGGCTGGCGAGTTAGAATTTGTCGGTAAGTATGAAGACGGGAAACCGATTGGTGTTTGGTATCAGTTTGTGAAGGGAAAGAAGAAGGTGTATAAGAGGTACTAAAATTCTTTCTTCATATGAACGAAGAAGCCATTGGTTCTTTCGCGAGTGAATGTGTATTCAAGTCGAATTACGGCATCATAAGAAATTATAATATCCAGGCCTGCACCAGCGCCAACTAAAAGTCTGTCTGAAAGACGTGTGTTTAAATCTCGCTCTTGGTAGTAGGGGTAGTTTTCGACATATCCAACATCCGTGTAGCTCTTAAGATAAACAGTTAGCGGAAAATACTTAAATTGGTCAATGGGCATTTGATCTAAGTTCCAGGTTCTGGAAAAAATCTTTTTGCGTAGCGTAGTTTTGTTCAGAAAGAACATAGGACCCTCAATTACATATACCTCATACCCTTTTACTATCTGTCTGCGGTAGCCTAAGGCACTATATAAACTATAAGGCTGTTGGGATGGTGTGCTTACGTAAGCAGAGCTAAAATTTGATAAGTAGAAATTCTTAGTAAGATCGAAATATCGGGCATAGGTAACATTTGCCTCCCACTGGTTTACCTTGGTTCCAAAACCTAATCCTACTTTCTGAGCAAAGGCCGTAAACTGATATCCCTTTAGTGGATAGGCAACAACATCGCGGTGTTCTGAATTAAACGTGTAGGTGAGTGCTCCATAAATTTGGCGCACTTGACCATTGCCATAATAATTTGGATTTAAAATGGCAATGCTATCAATTACATGATTGTTTTGGTAGCTAAAGTTAAAGCCATGAGTTTCGTAAAAGGATTTACGAAATGTATAGGTTATGCCAAATCCATTCGTTGACCTGAGAACCTCTCTTCCTTGTTTAAACACCAACTTATGATCTTCGGTGTTGTAGCCTATGTTTTTGGGTTCGCTAAGATTAAAATCAAAAATCAAACCGTGCTTCTGACTTCGGTCGATGTAAGGAATTCGGTAGGTTAAGTCAAATCGTCTGGTGAATCCAAATTGAGCCGTAAGCCTGAGCGTTTCATTTCGGCCTCGGAAATTATACTGATATAAACGCAACCCGTAGTTTATGCGCCTGAAATCATGATCATAATTTTGCCACCACTCATTAAAATTGCGGTCAGATAATTCAAATATTGGCACTGGGAATGTATACCATCGTTCATTGACTTCTACTAACAGATCGACTTCGTCAGATGTAATTTCTAACCAGCGCAACTCAACAGAATTAAATAAGCGCATGTTATAAATTTTTTGCTGATCGAGGAGCAGTACATTTTCGATTCGCTTTGTACTTATGGTATCGCCAGATTTAAGACTCAACTCTCGGGAGATTATTCTTTCTTTCGTAACCTTATTGCCGATTATGATTACCCGATTTATGGTAACAACATGATTGGTTACAACTTTGGGGCCTATTACGGTATCAGCTTTAGGTGCTGCTGTAGTAATTCCTAATAGACCAAAAATCAAAACCCACATGCCGTTGCGTTGCCTCCTTTAATTGAATTTTAATCAAGCCTGATGGATGTTTCTTGTTTGGTTACGATACGACCAAATTAAGATCAACACGCCTGCAACAAATAATGGAATGCTAAGAATTTGCCCCATGTTGATAGGAAGGTCATTTTCAAAATCAACCTGGTTTTCTTTCAAGTATTCATAAGCAAATCGCAAGCTCCAAAGTATAATCATAAACACTCCAAAAATTCTACCGGGTGGTGGATTTCCGTTATGCATTTTCCAAATCATAAACAGGATAATAAAAAGTACCACGCAGGAGATTGATTCATATAATTGAGCCGGATGCCTGGCAATTCCAACCGTACGCACGCGGGCAGCCGTTACTCCGTTAGAGTCAGTATCGAGCTTGTAGTTTAAAGGCGTAATGCCGGGCTCGTCAATAAATTCATCATAATGACTTAAGTAACGTTTTACATCCCCTTCTAAGAATGAAGTGATTTGATCTTGCGTGCTGCCCTTTTTGAAGATTACATATAAATTGATTGGTACACGACCATTAGAACCTTCGGGTAGGGTTTTATCTTTTTCAACTTTTAAATATTCGGCTGGGTTGTTTCCAAACTTATCATCCATAATGCCCTCCGAAATCCGATTGATGAACACTACGCTTAATGGATTATTTGATGGAAGACCAATAATTTCTGAATTGAAAAAATTCCCCAACCGGATTAAGGCTCCGGTAAGCGCAACTACAATCGCAATCCGATCTAATACCTGAATATAATTTTGACCGGGCTTTTTCTTGCGACTGTAAAGCCACAAGGCAAAAAAGATTCCAAAGGCACCACCATGACTAGCCAAGCCTTGCAGGCCTGTAAACTTGAATGGCGAAAACTCAAAAGGAAGGAGAATACTTAGTGGATCCGTTGCAAATAGCTCAGGTTGATAAAAAATAACGTGGCCGAGTCTGGCGCCTAATATTGTTGCGATCACCATGTAGATGGTTAATGTATCTACGTCTTTTTCAGGCTTGCCTTCTTTGCGGTAGATATAATAAAGAACCTGCTGACTGATTAGAAAACCAAGCGCGAAAAGAAGTCCATACCACCGGAGGGTAAACGTTCCAATTAAAAAAATTTCAATTGAAAAAATTTCAGGGCTTCCGTTCCAAATAATGTAGCTTATCATATCTATAGGTTAAAACCTTGTTTTTAGGGGATTAATCGACAAATATAAGTACTAAAGCCCAAGATGTGTCAACGCTTTTCCAGTTCTTCCAGCTCGTTTTTAAAGCTTCCTGAAAGAATCGGGAACCGACACCAACTGCGTGGATCAACGTTTAGATCATCTAAATGAAATGATGGTGCCAAACGCTCGCGCTTCCACTGATTGGCAGCCCATAATCGGAAGAATTTTTTTACATGTAATTTCAAATCCTCGTGCGGGATGGATTTATTGGTGGTATTGCTACTCATTTCCTCATAGACCTCAACTGGAGAATGGCGATCACGAATTGCTAATTTTTCTATCTCAACTAAAATTGAGTAAGGCATCAAATCTTTTTCGTCTGTCTGCGATTTATCGGCAGGGCGCAACTCAGCGGTAGGAGTTAAGTTGTTTACATAAGACAATCCACTATAACCCAATTCTTTTTCCGCCCAGCGCAGCCATTGTAAAATAAACGGCTTATCAACTCCGGCAATAGGGGCAAGGCTACCACTGGTATCGCCATCCATGGTTGTATAGCCAACATCACCTTCGCTGCGGTTTGAGGTAGTGAGTAACACAGCTTGTTTAATATTTGCCAGCATCCAAATGATGGGCGAACGTGAACGCGCCTGAATATTTTGCTTGGCAATATCATCTGCTTCCCAACTTAATTTTCTGCCGAGTGCAGTTTCAATTTTCTGTTCGTATGAATTTACTTCATCATCAATTGTCCACTCATGAAATTGAGCGCCAATCGAACCAGCTAATTCTTTTGCCGCAGTTAATGTAGCTTCCGATGAATTTATTGTGCCTTGATAAGCACAGGTTAACAGTGACCCTACAATTTTATTGATGTTATCCGTTACCGGGATGTTGAGTGTAGTACAGAATTTTTTTGCACCGATTTGAGTACATCCTCTGCGTATCATTTCTGCAACCAATACGGCACATAAGGATGAGTCGGCTCCGCCACTTAAGCTAAGCACAAATCCTCGGGCTTTACTTTTTCGCAAGTAATCAAAAAGTGCTAATGAAGTTGCTCCTACAAATTCCTCGTTCCGTTCTTTATTATCTGTGGATGGATGTACTTCGGTTAGCTCAGGATTTTCAAAATTGATTTCGCACCATTGCAAATGGAAAGGTTTGATAACAAGTCGCTCAGCAATTTTAATAATCTTACCGCATTGACCAAAAATAATATCACCATCGTAAATCATGCGACCCGCCTCGTTGCCGAGCAGGTTTACAAATAAATAAGCACAATTAAATTTTTGCGATCCGTCAATCACAACTTCTTGTTCGCGCAGTTCACTTTTACCCATAGCGAAATGACTGGCACTTGGGTTCATTATTAAATTAACACCTTGTTTAGCAAATTTGTAGCCCGGGCGTTTTTCTTTACGCCACGCATCTTCACAAATTTCAAAGGCGAACTTGATGCCATGAGCTGCGTAGATTAAATCCCCAACCTGTATCTTACTATCATCACGGACTATCTCCTTCACACTTCCACTAGGCCAGGCATCGAACCAACGAGGTTCGTAATGAACGCCATCGCGCGCCAGATTTTGTTTTAGCGTGATGCCAATTATTTTCTGATTTTCAATAACACAAACTCCGTTGTAGGTAATGCCCTCCATTCGTATTGGCAATCCTATACAAGCTATGATTGAATTACAATATGGAACTACTTTTTGAAGATAAAGCCAGGCCTTTTCGCTTACCCAATCGCTTAGAAACAAATCTTCGCAGCCATAGCCTGTTAAACTGAGTTCTGGGAAACACAGTATCTGTACGGTTTCTTTTTTAGCGCTTTCAATGGCAGAGATAATATTGGTAATATTATTATCCCAATCCAGTGGGGTTTGGTTTACTGTGGCTCCGGCTATTCTAATTGAGCTAATCATTTATCTAAATATTCAGCAATGTACACGTCTTTTCAGAGGCATCTTGTTCCGCCTTTTTCTTTGTATAACCAAAACCTTGGCCGTAAGGTTGCTCGGCAATAAAGACCTGAGCCGAAAATTCTTTACTATTCTTTCCTTTCTTAACATCTGTTACCTCAAAGCGAATCTCACTTCCGTTTCGCTGCGCCCATTCAATTACTTTGCTTTTGTGATTGCTGTTTGAGTTAACAACAACTTCCAGGTCGAAATAAGGGCCAATTAGTTTATCTATTACAAATTTGCGCGTGCGCAGATAGCCTTTATCCAAATAAATAGCACCCACTAACGCTTCCAAGGCATTACCCAAAATAACCTGCTTCAGTTGCGTGTTTTTATGATCGAACTGAATAATGGATGCCAAACCTATTTTTCTGGCCAGCAGATTCAACGATTCGCGATTAACAATGCGCGATCTTATTTCAGTAAGGAAGCCCTCGTCCTTAAAGGGATATTTTTTAAAAAGATAGTCTGCAACGGCAGCACCTAAAATAGCATCGCCTAAATATTCAAGTCGCTCGTTCGATTCGCGAAACCCATTTTTTTCTTTTGACCGCGAACTGTGGAGGGTAGCAAGTCTGTAAAGGGCAAGATTGGAAGGAGCAAAACCAGCAATGGTTTTAATTGCCGTTACTAATTTCTTGTCTTCTTTAGAGTTGGGTTTTGATAAAGTGAGTAGATTCCACACAAAGCGCGGCCTTACTCTGCCTTTTTAAGAATAACCGATGCATTGTGGCCACCAAAGCCAAACGTATTGCTGAGTGCAATCTTTACATCTTTTTTCTGAGCCTTATTGAAAGTAAGGTTTAGCCGTGGGTCAAGTCCCTCATCATCTGTAAAGTGATTGATGGTGGGGGCTACAATACCTTCATTCAGAGCAAGTAAACAAGCAATTACTTCAATGGCACCAGCTGCACCCAATAAATGACCAGTCATAGACTTAGTAGAACTGATGTTCATTTTATACGCTTGCTCACCAAATACTTTTTGAATGGCTTTTATCTCACCAATGTCTCCAAGTGGTGTAGAGGTGCCGTGTGTATTAATATAATCTACTTCTTCTGGTTTTATTCCAGCCTCGGCCAAAGCGTATTGCATTACTTTGGTAATACCGGCACCTTCCGGATGCGGTGCTGTGATGTGGTAAGCATCGGCAGACATGCCACCGCCTATAATTTCGGCATAAATTTTTGCGCCTCTTCTTTTTGCGTGTTCATACTCTTCAAGTATAACAGCACCAGCGCCTTCACCTAATACAAAACCATCGCGGTCTTTATCGTAAGGTCGGGATGCCGTTTCTGGCGAGTCATTTCTCTCTGATAAAGCCCTCATGGCATTAAATCCGCCAACACCAGCTTCGCAAACCGCTGCTTCCGATCCACCGGAAACAATAATGTCTGCTTTACCCAGTCGGATGTAGGTAAAAGAATCATAAATAGCATTTGTGGATGATGCGCAAGCGGAGACTGTAACAAAGTTTGGCCCACGGAATCCGTATTTAATAGAGATATGGCCTGCACTTATATCGGCAATCATTTTAGGAATAAAGAAAGGATTGAACCGCGGTGTGCCATCACCTTTTGTATAGCTTTTTACTTCTTCCTGAAAAGTAAGCAATCCCCCGATACCTGAGCCCCAGATTACCCCAACTCGGTCGGGATCTAGTTCAGATAGCGGAAGGTTTGCATTAGCGATAGCTTCATCAGCCACCACCATAGCGTATTGTGTGAACGGATCCATTTTACGCCCTTCTTTGCGATCCATAAAGTCTTCAAAATTGAATCCTTTTACCTCGCAGGCGAATTTGGTCTTATAAAGAGTGGTATCAAACTTAGTAATTGGAGCAGCACCACTTTTCCCAGCTTTCAAACCTTCCCAATATTGTTGAAGGTTGTTTCCAATGGGGGTTAATGCACCAGCGCCTGTTATTACTACTCTCTTAAATGTCATACAATCCGTTAGGGGAGCAAAAAACTGACTACCGATTATTTCTTAACGTTCTCCTCGAGGTAAGAAATCGCCTGGCCTACAGTTGCGATGTTTTCGGCTTGGTCGTCAGGGATTGAAAGATTGAATTCTTTTTCAAATTCCATGATAAGTTCCACGGTATCAAGGGAGTCAGCACCTAAGTCGTTGGTAAAGCTTGCTTCCGGAGTAACTTCAGATTCTTCCACGCCCAGTTTGTCGATGATGATCTGTTTTACTTTTTGTGCGATTTCAGACATGTTTATAAAGGTTTAGAGTATTCAAAAATCTGTGCAAATAAAGAGATTTGGTGCAATATTGTCAAACTATTTAAACTTGGGTGGTAATTATCGATTTAAAGAATGAAGAAAAAACGCCTTGATATTGAGTATAGCTATGATTTTGAGTTATTAGGAATAATTTCATCAGCTAAAGGCTATAAACTCGCTTGGGATATTAACGCAATTTTAAAAAGCCGGTTAGTTCGGCAAAAGGATTTAAGGATTCAGATAAAAAATAATGAGAAAGCTACTTTCGCGCACTTTTCTTTCGAGAATGAGGTGAATATTTTGAAACTTTTCAGAAATAAACCCAACGAAGCCGAACTTATTAGAAATCTTCTTGTTCCGGAATTTCCTCATTATGACTATGTTATCTTAACTCAAGGTGAAGAACATAGAAGCAGCAATCGTTTGCATGAACTCTTGCGTAATATTCCTACCATCGAATTGGCGGCTTTCATACCTTTGAATACTTTAAAATCGAAGGATAACTTTATTTTCTAACCAACTCAATGGAACGCATCGCGTACAACAAAACCAAAATTGTAGCCACGGTAGGCCCAGCCTCAAATAACAAGGAAATGCTTCGAGCCCTCGCCAAAGAAGGTGTGGATGTATTCCGCCTTAATTTTTCACATGGTAAACATGAAGACCACCTTAAGGTGATCAATTTTGTTCGTGAGATAAATCAGGAGCTAGGCGCAAACATTGCTTTGCTACAAGATTTGCAAGGTCCTAAAATCCGTGTAAACGAAATGGCGCCCGGCATCGAGATTGTTGCTGGTCAGGAGCTGATTATTACTACTCGCGAGGTATTGGGAAATAATGAATTAGTAAGCACTTCGTATGAGGGGTTGCCAAACGATGTGAAGATTGGTGACATGATTTTGATTGATGATGGCAAGTTAGAACTGAAGGTGACGGAAGTTCGTGATATTGACGTGGTTTGTAAAGTGGTATACGGTGGCCCACTAAAATCCCGCAAGGGAATAAACTTGCCTATGAGCAAAGTTTCAGCTCCCTCCCTTACCGAAAAAGATTTGGAAGATCTGATGTTTGGATTGAAACACAATGTGGATTGGGTTGCATTGTCGTTCGTTAGAAAGGAACAAGATATTATTTCTCTGCGCAAGATTATCAATGAGCATAACTCAACAACGCGCATTATTGCTAAAATTGAAAAACCGGAAGCATTAGAAAACATTGATTCAATCATTGCCGTTACCGATGCAATTATGGTTGCCCGCGGAGATTTAGGTGTGGAGATAGTAATGGAAGAAGTGCCGATGGTGCAAAAAATGCTTGTTCAAAAATGTAATAAAGCATCGAAGCCGGTTATCGTAGCTACGCAGATGATGGAGAGCATGATTGAAAACCCACGGCCAACACGCGCAGAAACCAATGACGTTGCCAACGCTGTAATGGATGGTGCTGATGCGCTGATGTTATCGGCAGAAACCGCTGCTGGAAAATATCCGATTGAAGTTATCCGGAGTATGGTTCGTACGATTGGGTCGGTTGAAAAAAATGGTAATATTTTTTATCGTTTTCGCGAGGTAGATCCTAATTCAGCAAATTATTTTAATGATAGTTTGATTCTTACTGCTTGTAAATTGGCCAAGGATGTGAATGCTACGGCTATTGTAGGGATGACGCAGTTTGGGTATAGTGCATATAAAGCTGCTTCGCATCGACCTGATGCGAATATTTTTGCTTTTACTAGCAACGACTCAATCATCAACACGATGAATCTGGTATGGGCCACACGAGCCTACCATTATGACAAGGCTGCGTCTACCGACTCAACAATTTCGGATGTGGAAAATATTCTGAAACGTGATGGACATGTAAAGACAGGTGATATTTTTATTATTCTGGCTAGTATGCCTATTCAGGAAAAAGGCCGATCAAACATGATTAAAGTACATGTTGTTAGTTGATTCGATGCTGGATGTTCGAGGTTGGAATTTCGAATTTCTAACCTCGAACTTCTAATTTCGGCTCAACCATTATTACATCTTCTCTTTCAACCACTACCATTCCTTTAGGATCACCCTTACGTTTGCGTACAAATTTTTTGGGCGTAACAATTACAGGGCATAAGGATTCTGTTTTGCGTTTGGAATTGTAAGCTGCCAATTGTGCGGCACGTTCAATAACGTCCTTAGGAAATTTTTTCCCGGATTGATATTTTATTAACACATGCGAACCCGCCACATCCTTTGCATGTAACCATAAATCTTCTTTGTAAGAGTTCTTTAAGGTCAACTCATCATTGTGTTCGGCATTTTTGCCTACCCAAATCTTAAAACCTTTGAATTCAAATTCATGATACGGAAGGGATTTAAGTTGTTGCTTATCAGATTTTGGAATGCTTGTGTCCTTTCTGAGATCCTTCAAATTGTCAGTCGTCTCGATATTGGCAAGGTTTTCTTCGAGGGTTTCAATTTCAAGTTTCTTTGCAACAATGGAGTCTTTCAACTTGGTGATTTCTATTTGCTGGTTTTTTGCCTTGCGATAAAATATCTCAGCGTTTTTTTGTGGGTTTAGATTTTGTTTAAGTTTTATCTCTACGGGTTTGCCATCATAAAAACTTTCGAGCACTATCTTTTCAGTACCCATTTTAATTTCGTGCATGTGCGCCATTATCAAATCGCCCCAAATCTGATAATGTTTATCATTCACTAGTTCGTCCAGCTTTTGCTTATTTTTTAAAATATAGTTTTTGCTGCCTTTTAGCTGATCTTGAATGTGTTTGGATTGAAGGGTTTTTTCTGAATGTAGCGCATTGGAAATAGAACTCTTTAGGAAAAACTCATTGATAGCTTTAATAGGCTGCTCAGAAGAGTTCAATACAGTTCCAATTGGAATCAATGAGAAAATAATCTCACCTTGTTTTTCGACAAGGTAATAAGTGGGTTTTTCTAGCTGTGTACACAGTTTATTAAATTCATTCCATTGGTCGGGTGTGGATAATTTATCAAATCGACTTGCTCGCCAATATTCCCATACAACCTTTCCAAACGTAAAATAAATTTTGGAGAGATCATTAATGGTTTGCTCGAAAGCTTTCTGGCTAAAATCAATTTGTCGATCGAGCTGATCTGGTGAAATGTCAAGGTCGGCTTCCAAGTGGTTTCTGAATAAGGAGATTGCTTTTTGATTATGAAGTAGAACCAGGTTCGATCGGTTGCCATGCATTTTAAAGAGAAGTTGATAATCGTTCTCCAATTCAAATGCAAAACTTCGTTCGTTTTTAAATTGTCGAGTTCCCGTTACTTTTTTTAAGATGATTTCAGAGAAAAGATCAATACTGTTTTTTCGCGCTCTGTTAAAACTTTCGGGAAAGGAAAGGCAACAAAACTGTGGAAGCAGACTGGCCTTAATAAAAAATGATTGGTGCGAATTGTTTAACTCGATAATTAGTTCGTCTTTATTTTGACTAAAGCATGAAACAATTGAAAAGCCAACTAGCTGTTGGTTTAGTTTACTGCTGAGCTGACGAAGGAAATAATAGTTGTTATGCACGATCAGAGTTCGATGGCTAACCCATCGTAAGCCAAAGCTACAGATTCTGGCAGCTCTTTTTCCACGGTTTTGTGCAACCCCAATTTATGACTAATGTGAATGAAGTACGTTTGTTCTGCACCAACTCTTGATGCCACTTCAAGTGCTTCTTCCAAATTAAAATGCGAAAGATGCTTTTCGCGTTGTAGTGCATTCAATGCAAGAACTTTTGTTCCCTTCAGTTTTTCGTACGTTGAGTCGGGAATTTGGTTTGCATCGGTGATGTAACTAAAATCCTGAATGCGAAAGCCTGTAACGGGCAATTTGAAATGGCGCACGGGTAGTGGAGTAATGCAAACTCCATTAGCCTCAAATTCCTGATCCTCGATTTCTACTAAATGAATTTGAGGGATACCCGGATATTTGTGTTCTTCAAACGCGTATGCGAATTCTGTTTTTAATTGGTCGTGTATGGCTTTGGTTCCGTAAACTAGCATGTCTTTACGCTGCAGAAAATTGTAAGCTCGCACATCATCGAGTCCTGCGGTGTGATCTTTGTGGCCATGGGTAAAGAATATCCCATCCAATCTTTTGATTCGCGCGTGCAACATCTGCTGGCGAAAGTCTGGCCCCGTATCAATAACAAAACTTTTGTCATTCACGGAAATGTGAACGGAGGAGCGAAGTCGTTTATCGCGGTAGTCAAGCGATTGGCATACAGGACATTCGCAGCCAATAACGGGCACACCTTGCGAAGTTCCAGTACCAAGAAAAGTTATTTTCAAATGATTAGAATTTGAACGAACGTTTTAGGAGTAGCGATGTGAGCTTCCCTTTTTCTTTTTTGAACTCTACATAGCTTCCTTTTTCTAGCTGATGCCCAATACTTTCTTTTGTTTCGGGATCAACAATCCAATATTCTTTAACTCCGGCCTTTTCATAGGCATCTTTTTTTTTGGTGAGATCCAATTTTTTTGAACCGGGCGAAAGAATTTCGATGATCAGGTCTGGGGCACCATAAATACCATCTGTTTTTATTATGGATTTATTTTCAGTCGAAACAAAAATGATATCCGGTTGAAAGGCGTTCTTGCCCGACAGGTAAACATCAACAGGCGCAGCGAATGCCTTTCCCAACTTCATTTTTAAGACATGCGGTAAAATTGCGGTTAGCAAATTTCCTGAAACTTCCTGATGAATAATAGTTGGTGCAGGCGACATAAATAAAGAGTTATCAATCAATTCGGCACGGGTGCCTTCGGGCAGCATCTTAAATACTTCCAATAGTGTGCGGGGCGGTGTTTGATAGGATACCTGCATGCTGTTAAAATTTAAAAATATGCTTGAGAATTGCTGAACTCAATTTACCTGTTTCCTTTTTTAAGAGCGCGTACGTGCCCATGTTAAGTTGGTAGCCGATTGTTTCTTTTGTTAAAGGCTCAACGATCCAATATTCTTTAACTCCGGCTTTTTGGTAGGCATCTTTTTTTTTGGTGAGATCCAATTTTTTTGAACCGGGTGAAAGAATTTCAATGAT
>JBBSBG010000033.1:0-16059 GCA_038251495.1 Cytophagales bacterium | reverse complement strand
AATTTCTTTAAATCTATACTAAGCCCTGGTGTTAAATTGATGGTGATGGTAAAAGCCTTTGCTTACGGCAGTGGCAGCGAAGAAGTAGCTAGCTTGTTGCAATACCATCGGGTTGATTATTTAGGAGTTGCGTATGCTGATGAGGGTGTGGAGCTAAGGAAAAGTCAGATTATCGTTCCCATAATGGTGATGAATGCTACCGAAGAAAGTTTCCCAGCTATTATATCGCATACACTCGAGCCCGTAATTTATTGTGTTGACATTCTAAAATCGCTAGCCACTTTTTTAGATGGAATTGTTTGCAAAGTTCATTTGGAAATAGAAACCGGTATGCATCGGCTGGGACTTGAACATCAAAATTTAGATGGTGTAATCGCTACTCTAAAGGCAAATAAAAATATTGTTGTTGCCAGCGTGTTCTCACATCTGGCTGCAGCCGATGATCCCGCTCACGATGAGTATTCTAAACAACAGTTAAGCTTATTTGAATCTGCTTATAAAAAGATTACGGAAGGATTAAATATTAAGCCCATCCGGCACATCTTAAATTCGCCTGGCGTATTGCGTTTGAAAAAATTTCAGTTAGATATGGTGCGTTTAGGCATTGGGTTGTATGGAGTAAATCCAACATCACAATCCTTTGATCAACTACAACCAGTAGCAACATTAAAAACCGTTGTCTCCCAAATAAAAGAAATTAATGCTGGCGAAACAGTAGGCTATGGTCGATGGGGGAAAGCAACTAAAAAAATGACATTAGCCACAATTGCTATTGGCTATGCCGATGGTTTTAGTAGGGGTTTTGGTAAAGGAGTAGGTTCGGTTCTCGTCAACGGAAAATTATCAAAGGTATTTGGCAACGTATGTATGGACATGACGATGGTTGATGTTACAGGCATTGATGTAAAGGAGGGTGACGAAGTAATTATTTTTGGTGATGGTTTACCCATTCAGAATGTTGCAGCAAGCATCAATACGATTCCTTACGAAATACTCACCAATACAAGTGAGCGCGTGAAGCGCGTTTTCTTTGCCGATAGTTTTTAATCAAGCGAATTGATTGTTACCCAATAGCGATAACCCACCATGGCCTGATCGAATTTTGACAGCCGGGTAATGTCCTTTTGGCTAAATCGTGGCATTATAACTTTGTTAAGTTTTGCCAATATCTTAAAGAAGGATTTTTTCATAATTCAATTTCAATCTTCTTGTTTATCTAATTAGCCACAACCCAAATTCTTTTTCAAATCTCTTTGCGGAAGACCCCCAAAATCGAAATGATCCCTTGATTCTGATTTATCTTTTGTCACAACTGTTTTCGGTGTTTTCTTAGCCTTATCTTGTTTCTCCACTTTCTTTTTCATGCCTGAATATAATCATTGTTTCGCATACCCTCTAAACCTATATTCGCATTGTTTAAAATCAATCTAAATAAGAAGTGGGGGTTATAAGAAGTGTTGCAACTATGAAACCAGGCGAAACTGGGGTCATTTCAGGCTTTTCAGACGATTTTCTCTCTGCGAAGTTATTAGAAATGGGGTTTCTGCCTGGCACAGCAGTACGTTTCAATTTTACGGCACCTTTTGGCGATCCCGTTTGTGTTAGTGTGTCTGGATATGATCTTTCGCTGCGCTTGGAAGAAGCCTCCACAATTATAATTCTGAGCTGATAAGTGATGGCTGACGGAACACGAAAAAAGATTGCCTTAGTGGGCAAGCCAAATTCTGGAAAGTCCTCCTTGTTCAATGTGCTTACCGGTTTAAATCAAAAGATCGGAAACTTCCCGGGTATTACTGTAGATAAACGCGCTGGGGTAACCTCGCTAAGCGGCTACGAACAGGCGGACATCATTGATTTACCAGGCATATATAGTTTGTATCCTCGCACGTTGGATGAAAAAATTGTAGCTGAAATTTTTGCGGATAAAAAGGGATTAAATTATCCTGATTGTGTCGTACTCGTTGCCGATGCTACCAATCTGAAAAATTGCATGCTGCTGCTCACACAATTAATGGATTTAAAACTTCCCATTGTGCTTGCCTTAAACATGATGGATCTCGCAGCGAAATCTGGCCAGAGCATAGACGTTCAAGAACTTTCAGCTTCATTGGATTTACCTGTTGTAATGATTAATGCGCGCAATGGTCATGGCATTCAGGAATTAAAAAAAGTACTCACTGAAGAAATAGAGCCTTCCCGAAAATCAGTATTTCAAATTGGTGATGAGATCAAACCATTAGTAAAAAAAATAAAAGAGAAATTCAATCTCTCTACTGATTACGAAGCTTATCACTTTCTGCAACAAACGGATAATCTTATTTTTCTAAGCAGAGAAGAACGCGCCTTTATTAATGAACAATCCAAAGCAGAAAATTTTTTTCAACACAAATATCAAGGCGCAGAAACCATTATGCGTTATGGGTTTATTCAGGATTTACTTAATAAAGTAATTCTAAAGACATCTGATCCCGAATGGAAAAAGTTTTCGTACCGCATTGATAAAGTGCTTACGCACAAAGTATGGGGCTACCTGATTTTCTTTGCTGTATTGTTCTTGATATTCCAATCCATATTTGCGTGGGCACAGGTGCCGATGGATTTCATTGACACAACATTTGCAAAGCTTAGCAATGTGTTAGATGATTTTTTTCCAGAAGGGCCATTCTTTGATTTGATTACACAAGGAATTATACCCGGCATTGGGGGCATTCTAATTTTTGTTCCTCAAATAGCAATTCTTTTTGCATGCATTTCTATTCTGGAGGAAAGTGGTTACATGGCACGGGTAGTTTTTCTTATGGATAAAGTAATGCGCAAGTTTGGTTTGAATGGAAAAAGTGTAGTGCCACTAATTTCCGGACTTGCATGCGCGATACCCGCCATCATGGCAACCCGCACAATAGAAAATTGGAAGGATAGGCTCATTACTATTTTTGTTACTCCTTTCATGAGTTGCTCTGCTCGGCTACCCGTATTTACTATTCTGGTTGCACTCATTATTCCTGAGGATAGACTCTTTGGATTTTTCAATTATCAAGGCCTGGTATTAATGGGTTTGTATCTGCTTGGCTTCTTTGCCGCTATCCTTTCAGCATTTGTAATGAAGTTTTTCATCAAGACGAGGGAAAAAAGCTACCTAATTATGGAAATGCCCACTTACCGAAAACCTAAATGGGCAAATGTTGGCTATACTATTATAGAGAAGACAAAAGCATTTGTATTTGAAGCGGGTAAAGTTATTCTAGCTATTTCTGTTATACTTTGGGTACTGGCAAGTTATGGACCGGGTGATCAAATGAACGAAGCAGAAAAAGTTGTGGCAGCCCAAACTGGAAATCAACATCTAAGTAGGCAAGAATTTGAAGCATCAGTCGCTTCTTATAAGTTAGAGCATTCTTATGCCGGCATTATTGGCAAAGCGCTCGAGCCTGCAATAAAACCCCTTGGGTACGATTGGAAAATTGGAATTGCCTTGGTGACATCCTTCGCAGCACGCGAAGTGTTTGTAAGCACCATTGCCACTATCTATAGTATAGGCGGCACAGATGATCAACAAACAATTAAAGGGCGCCTGAAGTCCGAGATAAACCCTGAGACGGGTGGTCCTCGTTATACCCCAGCGGTAGGAATGTCTTTACTTGTATTCTACACACTAGCCATGCAATGCATGAGTACATTAGCAATCGTAAAAAGAGAGACGAAAGGATGGAAGTGGCCCTTGATTCAACTTGTCTACATGACTGCACTTGCCTACGTTTCTGCCTTTATTATTTTTCAAATCTTGTCATAATCTTACACGATTCTGCCATGAACATCAATTCAACGCAAAACTCGCTATATTTAGCCGCATATAGCTTCTAAATGGATTCTACCAAAAATTCGCAACTGGGTTTACTACACCTTGCCCATATTTTAATCGGTGTGGATGGTGTTATCGATCAAAAGGAATATGAATCATTGGCAAAGATTAAAACCAAGGACTCAATTCCGGATGACATCTTTTCTTTGTTTGAAGAAAACATCACAGGAAAAAAAGGAAAAGAGATTTATATTGAAGGGATTGAACTAATAAATTCTTGCACGGACGAGCAAAAGCTCAATGCATTTGTTCATTTGTATAAAATGGCAGAAGCTGATGGTCGGGTTCACATTAAGGAAGTAAGATTACTGCTTTATACAATAAAAAGTTCTGGCATCGAGTTCAACGATGTGATTGCACGCGCCAAGTCTATATCCGATTATTAATCACAAAGAAGTATTTTTGTGATTCGGATATATTTCAATGACAAAAACATTTTACCAAAATTATAAAGTAGGAATTTTAGGTGGTGGCCAGTTAGGCCGCATGCTTATTCAAGCAGGCATTGATTTAAATATCAACTTCCATGTGCTTGATCCCGATGTTCAGGCTCCCTGCTCGCAACTTGCAACATTCACATGTGGGAAGCTAACAGATTATCAAACCGTTTTAAATTTTGGTCAATCGTGCGACTTGATTACCATTGAAATTGAAAACGTAAACACGCAAGCGCTTGCTGATCTGGTTAAAGCAGGGAAAAAAGTTTTCCCTCAACCGCGCGTCATCGAACTTATTCAAGACAAAAGAAAACAAAAAGAATTTTTTGTCGCCAATCAAATTCCAACTGCTGAATTCGTGTTGGTTGAAAACAAAACGGACGTAGCGAACTTTGAAAGCTTTCTACCGGCTGTAAACAAATTAGGCAAAGAGGGATATGATGGCCGTGGGGTGCAGATACTTCGATCGCACAACGATCTTTCAAAAGCTTTTGATGCCCCGGGCTTACTCGAAAAATTAATCGACTTTGAAAAAGAGATTGCTGTAATTGTTAGCCGCAATGAGCGGGGAGAAGTTTCTTCCTACCCGGCTGTGGAGATGGTCTTTCATCCTGAAGCTAATTTGGTCGAATATCTTTTTTCACCTGCCCAACTTGATTCTTCGGTAGCAACAAAAGCAGATACTATTGCTCGCCAAATAATTGAAAAGCTTGAGATGGTCGGATTACTTGCAGTAGAAATGTTCGTTACGCAAGATGGAGACGTTTTAGTAAATGAAGTTGCTCCAAGGCCGCACAATAGTGGTCATCAAACTATTGAAGGCAATGTTACCTCACAATACGAACAACATTTGCGTGCAATTTTAGATTTACCGCCAGGTGAAACCTCCATTCAAAGCCCCAGCGCAATGATTAATTTATTGGGCGAAGTTGGTTTTACGGGCATGGCCAAATATGAGGGCCTTGAAGAGGTCTTGAAAATTACCGGTGCACACATTCATCTATACGGAAAAAAATTAACGAAGCCATTTCGCAAAATGGGTCATGTTACTGTTGTTGATTCCGATCTCGATAATTTGAAAAAGAAAGCCAACTTTGTAAAACACACACTTAAAGTAAAATCATGAGCAAACCGTTAATTGGTATTATCATGGGAAGCCAATCCGATTTAAAAATTATGCGAGAATCCGCAGAAATTTTAGAGGAGCTGGGCATTCCGTTTGAAATAACTGTTGTTTCAGCGCACCGCACTCCGCAGCGCATGGCCGATTATGCATCCTCTGCTCGTTCACGCGGGCTGCGGGTAATTATCGCTGGTGCGGGTGGTGCAGCACATCTTCCAGGCATGGTTGCTTCCTTTACATCGTTGCCTGTTATTGGCGTTCCCATAAAATCCTCAAATTCTATTGATGGGTGGGATTCCATACTTTCAATTCTGCAAATGCCATCAGGTGTACCAGTGGCCACAGTAGCATTAAATGGCGCAAAGAATGCGGGTATTCTTGGTGCTCAAATTTTAGGCTCTGAAAATAAGGTTGTCGCAAAAAAGCTGGATGCGTTTAAAAAGGGATTGCAAAAAAAAGTAGAGGAATCCTTTCGATCCATTGAAAAGAAGGGTTGGAAGAATACCGATTAGGGTGGCTAGTTGAAAAAAAGTTGTAAATTTCTTGTATTTACTGACTCGCAAAATCAATGAATCCGAGAGAAACAGGATGGCTAAAAGAATACCTTGACCTCCGCAAGGGGTTATTGAATGACCTTACGGAGGAGAATAAACAGGCCGCTCACCCAGAACATTCTTTATATCGCATTATTCAGCCTTCAGGCCTTATGTATGGCCAACCGGTAGGCGTTGATGATCTTCCCAACTCAGATTTATGGCACGAAAAGGATAGGATGAAAATCCTACTCGCGGAGAGTCTCATTAGCAGTTCCCTTCTTTTTCATAATAAACCGATAAGAAACCCAGAAGAACTCTCGAAGGTGATTATTAAAACCGTTGAGAACATTGGAAATTTTTATAATACTATTTTTCCTGAGTTAGCAACACCTTCAAAAACATTATTCGGCAGAAGAAAAACTCCTCTTGAATTAGCCGAGAAAATTCTAGACAAACGCATTGATCGCACCGCTGAGTTTGATACTAATTTCTGGGTTCAATTTTTTCATAATAGCTTACTCTTTTTAGACATCTTTATTTTTGGCCAATGGATTCATACCAATGCAGATCGAATCGTTTCTGATTTTTTTAAATATGAAAGAGAAGAGCTTCGATTTTCAGTTGTTAAAGTAATTGCATGCGCTGCTCATTCAAATTCAAAAATTGAACCCGAAGAACGTAGGCTATTAGAATTCTTTTTACAAAGCACAGATTTACCTCTGGATAAAAAACGAGAGGCTAAAAAAATATTTGATGAGGGCATCAGTTTGGAAGAGATTAATCTACCAACAAATAATTCATGGATTCTGAAAAAGTACTTTTTAGAAATTGCCATTCTTACCATATGGGCTGACAAACTAGTTGAAGATTCGGAATTAGGATTTCTTAAGCAGTTATGCACGTACCTTGGATTCTCAGAAGACGATCTTGAAATAAGTTTACTCGCTATTGAAGGATTTGTGCTTGAGTACTGGGATAAATTGAATTATCTGCAAAATAAACAGGACTTCAAACAGGTAAGTGACCAATATGTTGGACGCATGAGCAAGGTCACTGTTGCTCATAAAAATAAATTATTGAAAAGTGTTCAGGAAAGTAAGGAGCTAATGGAGTTGTTAGCTAGGGCGCGCATTATGGAATTGCCAGAAGAAGATAGAGAACGGATGCAGCATTTGCTAATTATGGTCATAAAGACCATACCTACGTTTTCAATTATTTCGCTGCCACAGCGATTTCTTACGTTGCCTATCTTAATGAAAATTTTACCTGCTAACTTCTTTGCTGAAGTTGCTTAACCAAAACATTGCTTTATTCCTCTGACTTGTCTTCTTCTTTCCTCGGTATAAGAACCGAGAAGACAATTGAAAGGGTAAGAGTTAAGAGAATTATTATAAACGAGATTGTTGGAGGCATGTCAGTCAACACCTCTGGAATAAAGTCAACCCCACGCCCAATTTCCAAAAGCATCTTAGCCCCAATAAAGAAAAGAATAATGGATAATCCCTTTTGCAACAAGTAAAATTTATCGATAATTCCCGAAAGCAGGAAGAACATTGCCCGCAATCCCATCACAGCAAAAATATTGGAGGTATAAATAATAAATTCGTTTGTAGTAATTGCAAATGCGGCTGGTATCGAATCCACAGCAAAAATTAAATCAGTTGTCTCAATCAAAACAATAACCAGGAACAACGGAGTAAACATCAACTTGCCATCAATTCGCACCACAAACTTACCCCCCATTTCGTCTTGGGTAATTGGCAAGTACTTTCTACAAAATTTAAGGATAGGGTTTTTCTCGGGATCAATCTTCTCATCGCTATCCTCAAAATAAATTTTTATTCCTGAATAGATTAAAAACACTCCAAAGATGTAAAGTATCCAGTGAAACTTATGGATTAAGATAGCTCCAACAAAAATGAAAAACCCTCTAAACACTACAGCCCCCAGAATTCCCCAGAACAGTACCTTATGAAAGTACTCTTCCTTCACTTTAAAGAATTTCAAAATGAGTAGTATAACAAAGATGTTATCTACAGAAAGTGCGTATTCTGTGAGATATGCCGAGAAGTATTCTAATGCACCATCCGCTCCACCGTTTTCCTTATCAAAAGCATAGATTAGATACCCAAAAACAGTGCTTACAAATACCCAAAAAATAGACTGGTATAAGGCCGATTTTGTTGAAATCTTATGGGCCCTCTTGTTAAAGATGCCAAGATCGAGCAGAAGAAAGACGAAGATTACTGTGCCAAAAACACCAAAAAGAAAGGTCTCATCACTGAGCTCAAAACCAAACAATGTGAATGCCAACATGTGCGTTTCCTAAGGGTTTTTGGGATTATATGAGCTCGACTAATGGACATTTTCAGGCCATAAATAAACTCTCATAAACGGCAAATCTACAAATTAATTTTATTTCAGTATCAATGCTTGAGATTAATGCAAAGTCTCAAAAAAAAGAAACCTGTAGGTAGGACATTATTCGCTTTTAAAGCTCATTATGGCCCTCAAATTGTAGCTTAAGCAAATTATTATACAGCCCATCATGCAACTTTATCAGATCATCGTGCGATCCAGATTCAGCTATTTGTCCATCCTTGATTACCAAAATGCGATCTACCTTTCGGATGGTGCTAAGGCGGTGGGCAATTACCAAAGTGGTTCTATTTTCCATCAATTTTTCGAGGGCTTCCTGAACCAGATTTTCGGAAATGGCATCCAAAGAACTAGTAGCTTCATCCAAAATCAAAATAACGGGGTTTTTCAAAATAGCTCGTGCGATAGCAATTCTCTGCCGTTGTCCGCCTGAAAGTTTTATCCCTCGGTCGCCAACCAAAGTTTCTATTTTTTCAGGAAAACTCTCAATGAATTCTAATGCGTTAGCCTTTTTCGCAGCATCAATTATTTCTTCAATTGATGCTCCTGGTCTTCCATAGGAAATATTCTCACGAATTGTGCCCCCAAATAAAATGACTTCCTGCGGCACAATTCCGATATTGCTCCGGTAATCCGAAAGATTGTATGATTGATTGTTACTTTGATCAACCAAAATATCACCCGAACCAACCGGATAGAAGCGCATCAGTAAATTTATAATGGTCGACTTACCCGAACCACTCGGGCCAACTAAAGCAATTTTTTCTCCAGGCTTAATTTTGAAGCTAATGTCCTTTAGTACTTCAAAATCGTTGCGTGTGGGATACGAAAACGAAACGTTCTTAAACTCAATATCGCCTTTCAGTTTAATTGAACCCAAAGATTCTGTTTGTTCATCTGATTGATTCAGGATTTCTAAAATTCGTTCGGACGCTCCAATAGAGCGTTGTATCTGACTATAAATGTCGCCAAGCCCTGCAATCGATCCGCCAATAAAAGCTGTATAAATTACAAATGAAAAGAGTTCGCCAACCTCTGCTTCTTTCGATTGAACCAAATACGCGCCATACCAACTTACTGCCACTATTCCGCCAAACAAGGCAACAATGGTAAATGATATAAATGCACCACGATAGCGTGAAGCATGAATAGCGGTTTTTACAACCTCATTTAGCGATTTTTTGTAACGAAGGACTTCAAATAATTCGTTTGTGAACGACTTAACAACAGCAATTGATTGTAAAGTTTCTTCAACAATCACATTTGAACTGGCTAATTGATCCTGCGTTTTTTTGGAAAGTTTTCGGATAAATTTTCCAAAGAACAACGCTGCTAACACCAGGAGTGGAAAGGTAAGCAACATGAAAATTGTAAGCTTTGGGTAAAGAAAAAAGATAACCGGAATACCGATAGCTAAAATCAAAACCTGGCGTAACAACTCGGCCAGCGTAAATGTAAATGTGTCGTAAAGTGTTCCAACATCTGATGTAATCCTGCTTAACAGTTCGCCTATCCTTCTGCTATCATAGAATGAAAGTGGCAACCACACAATTTTTGCATATATGTGTTCGCGAAGATCAGCCACGGTGCGCTCGCTGACAAACGTAAACGTGTAAACCCTGATGAACGAGAAAATTCCTTGGATAACTAAGATAACAATAAGGGCTAATGCTATCTGATTTATACTCGTGAGTATAAAATCAGTTTTGCCTTGTGCAACATCCAAAAGCTTACCTGCAAAATATGGGAACGCCAACAGTGTACCACTTGATAACCCTAACGCAACAAGTCCTAAAATAAACATGCCCCGATGCGGCAACACAAATCGAAAAATGCCAATAAGCTTTCGCATTCCAGACTTGTTTAATGGTCGTTTTTCGCCTTCTTCTAAAACGGTGCGCTTAGCCATTCTTTAAAATCTGGTTGAGGTCAACATAAATTAGTGAAAAGAAAATGATCCTTCGATGGTAAATAGTACTGTGTCACTCAAAATCATTTTTTGCCCTCCGGTTAATTTATACTTGCTAAGCAACAAGGCACCGTGGGCATCATCAAATTCCAGTTGAAAACTTCTATTGGTGGCATACAGCGAGTTGGTATCTTGGATACCCGATTCAATTTTTTTTATTCTGCTAAAGTTGTTTTGATAATAGATTTTTACGTAAGGGATTGCGGTCTTTTTTTTGGCTCTATACGTTCTGATAATCAAATTGCTTTGACTGTCTTTTTCACCGTCTGAAATTTCGTAAGCATCCCTATAGAGTGGTTTGTTTATTACATCGAGTTGACGGAATACATCCAACTCTTGTGCCAGCAAGGTGCTATCCATGGCAAGTACAGACCGATCTGATTTTCCATCTAGTAAAACCGATTTAGTCAAGGTCGATTTTGCTTTTGTTAAAGCAACTATCTGGGCATTAATTAGACTATCAAAATCAAGATATGGACTATCTACCTGCTGATTTTTTTTAACACAACCCGCTACTAACAGTGCTGAGACAATTAAATAAAAAACTTTCATTACCATTAATCAATCAGCACAGTACCAGTCATTTCTTTTGGAATAGGAATCCCCATAAGGGTTAATATAGTTGGCGCAAGATCACCGAGTTTGCCATCTTTCAACTTTCCAGCATACGAATCATCAACTAAAATGCAAGGCACTAAACTTGTTGTGTGTGCCGTATTAGGTGAGCCATCTTCATTAATCATCATATCTGCGTTTCCATGATCGGCAATGATAATAACAGAATATCCATTTTTTCTGGCTACCTCTGTTACTGCTTCATTACATTGATCAACCGTTTCAACAGCTTTTACAGCTGCTTCAAAAACACCCGTGTGTCCAACCATATCTGGGTTTGCAAAATTCAAGCAAATAAAGTCCGCTGATTTTTTTTCAAGCTCTGGAATAATTTTATCCCGAATATCACGCGCACTCATTTCTGGTTGAAGATCGTAGGTAGCCACTTTCGGTGATGAACACATTAAGCGGGATTCACCTTCAAATTCATTTTCGCGGCCTCCGGAAAAGAAGAACGTAACGTGCGGATACTTTTCTGTCTCCGCAATTCTAATTTGTTTTTTGTTGGCTTTGGAAACAATCTCGCCCAATGTATTCTCAAGATTATCTTTATCAAAGATTACCTTCACGCCTTTAAAAGAATCATCATAATTGGTAAGCGTAACATAATGCAGGTTGAGTTTGTGCATGTTCTGCTCATAAAAATCTTGCTGAGTTAGCGCCATGGTAATCTCCCTCCCGCGATCTGTACGAAAATTAAACAAAATAACAACATCGCCTTCTTGAATTGTAGTGACAGGATTATTTGCGGAGTCAACTGCTACAATGGGTTTAATAAATTCATCGGTAACTCCAGCATCATAAGATTGCTGCACAGATTTTAAAATATCTGTAGACTTCTCACCAGTGCCGTGCACCATCAAATCGTAAGCAAGTTTAACTCGCTCCCATCTTTTGTCCCGATCCATTGCATAGTAGCGTCCGATCACGCTTGCTATTTGGCCGGTTGTTTTTGCGAGATGATTTTTCAAATTCGTCAAATAACCAACTCCACCTTTGGGATCAGTATCGCGGCCATCCATAAACGCGTGAACAAAAACTTTCTTAAGCGAATAATTATTCGCAATTGTGCAAAGACCTTTCAAATGATTGATATGTGAATGCACACCACCGTCTGATAGCAGGCCAATAAAGTGAACTGACTTGTTATTTGATTTAGCATACTCCAACGCATCGACCAATACCTTGTTAGTATCCAATTCTTTTTCTTCAACCGCTTTATTTACACGCCCCAAATCCTGATACACCACACGGCCAGCGCCAATATTCATGTGCCCAACTTCCGAGTTTCCCATTTGTGCAGCAGGTAAACCAACTGCTAAGCCAGACGCCTCCAGTTTACTGTGCGGGTACCTCTTATACAGAGAATTTATGTAAGGAGTTTTAGCGCTATCAATAGCCGAAACATCCTTGTTTTTAGCAATGCCCCAACCATCTAAAATCATCAACAGCACTTTCTTATTCATAATAAAATCGTTTGAATTTTAAGAGATCAAATATATGAGTGAATTATGGCAAATTCCGTTCTTTTTAGGATAGTTATGAGCGGTTCTAACGAATAACAATTGTTAGTCTACTCAATAGTGAATTACTAATTTTTGGTTGCCGTATTAATGGCATAATTTTGGCCTAACGCATAGCGCTATGAAAAGTAAAAAATGGGTCTTTACGTTCGTTTTCGCCATTGTCTCCAGCTTTTTATTGGCTCAGGCCGATATTTTTGCGCCTATGAAGGATGCGTTGAAGGCAGGAAGCGCCAAAGAACTTGTCAAGCATCTTAATCAATCTGTTGATATTAACCTTGAAGGGGAAGTTAGCACCTACGGAAAAGCGCAGGCCGAATTTGTGTTGCGAGATTTTTTTAAGAAGTATCCGGTTTCAGATTTTACCATTGAGCATACAGGCGCCTCAAAGAGCGGATTGCAATACGCCATTGGTAATTACAAAAGCAATAAGGACCAATTCAATGTTCTCATTCGCGTTAAGCAAGCTGGCAGTGCCTACCTCATTCACGAAATCAGTTTTGTGAAAGAGTAATGCAGCCCGCCTATCTCACTGATCAAGCCCTAAATGAGTTTATACGACAGGCCTTAGCCGAAGATCTTGGCGAAGGAGATCATTCTACTTTAGGTGCTGTTCCTGCTGCTAAAATAAGTAAAGCAAAACTGCTTATTAAAGATGATGGCATTTTGGCTGGCCTTACAGTTGCCCAGAAAATCTTCCACACTGTAGACCCTGATCTGACTTTAACCCTCTTTAAAAAAGAAGGTGATCCTATTAAAAAAGGCGAAATAGCTTTTGAGGTTGAGGGTAAGGCACAATCAATTTTAATGGCTGAGCGCCTAGTGCTTAACTGCATGCAGCGCATGAGTGGTATTGCTACCTATACGTGGCAGCTATGCAAACTAATCGAGGGCACTAAAGCACGATTGAAAGACACCCGCAAGACCACTCCAAATTTCCGGCTTTTGGAAAAGTGGGCGGTGGCAATCGGTGGTGGAAAAAATCACCGGTATGCGCTTTACGACATGGTTATGCTTAAGGATAACCACATCGATATGGCTGGTGGAATTCAACTTGCCATTGAGCAGGTTAAAAACTATTTGAAGGAAAAGAACAAAGACTTAAAGATTGAGATTGAAACCCGAACGCTGGCTGAAGTAGAAGAAGTTTTACGAGTTGGCGGGGTTGATGTTATCATGCTTGATAATATGTCATTACCCGATATAAAAAAGGCTGTTGCCATGATTGATCGTAAGTATGAAACCGAAGCAAGTGGTGGCATTACAGAAGCTACCTTGTTGGAAGTTGCAAAATGCGGTGTTGATTACATCTCAGTGGGCGCACTAACCCATTCTGTAAAGAGTTTAGATTTGAGCTTGAAAGTGACTGCATAACCACAGTTAAAGACTGAAATTGATAACCTCAGAATTTGCGCAGCGTATAAGTTCAAATTCGTATCTCGTAAATCTAAAATCATAATTTATTTTCCCTCGGCCATCTTCTCAGCAGTCTCAGCTATCTTCAATTGATTTATAAACTCACCAACTTCGCCATTCATTACCGAAGGAAGATTATGTTGCGTATAACCAATACGGTGATCAGTAACCCGACTTTGTGGATAGTTATAGGTTCTGATTTTTTCTGACCTGTCGCCACTGCGTACCTGCGATTTACGAGAAGCACCTACAATAGCTTCTTGCTTTGCCACCTCCATCTCATAGAGTTTCGTTTTAAGAATATGCAATGCGCGTTCTCTATTTCCATGTTGGCTACGCTCAACCTGACAAGTAACAACGATACCAGTCGGCTTGTGCGTCATTTGAACTTTGGTTTCAACCTTGTTTACATTCTGTCCTCCCGCACCGCTTGAACGAGCAGTTTGCACTTCTATGTCGGCAGGATTTATTTCAACATCAACATCTTCAGCCTCAGGTAAAACAACCACCGAAGCTGCCGAGGTATGAACTCGCCCTTGCGTTTCCGTATCCGGAACACGTTGCACTCTATGCACCCCCGACTCATATTTTAAAAGGCCGTAAGCTCCATCACCTTCCACTTCGGTAACCACCTCTTTGTACCCGCCAGCTGTGCCTTCCGTTACATCCACAACCAGAAATTTCAGTCCTTTTCCTTCACAAAAACGCTGGTACATGCGCCATAAATCTCCTGCAAAAATTGCGGCTTCATCGCCACCTGTTCCCGCCCTAATCTCAAGAATGGCATTCCTATAATCGTTTGGATCTTTGGGCATCAACAACTCCTTGATGGCTGCTTCAAGCACATCACCTTGAGGCTCCAGCTCTTCCAACTCCATTTTTGCCAACTCCCGCATCTCAGGATCCTTCTCCTTTTGCAACAATTCTTTGGCTTGACGCAAGCCATCCAAAACCTTTAGATATTGATTGTATTTTATCACCACCTTTTCGAGGTCACTATACTCTTTACCAAGCTGGCTGAATTTCTTTCTATCTTTTACTGTTTCGGGCTGGGCAAGCAAAAGGCCTACCTCCTCAAAACGATCCTTTATTTCCTGTAATTTTTCTAACATATCTATAAGAAGGCTGCAAAGTTAGTAAAATCATCTGCTTGCAGACAGCAAACTATAGAAGTCGAGTCGGGTAAGTCACTTACTCTTTTTAACTTAGCAACTGATTTTTTACATGACCTTATGAAATACTACTTACTCTTTTCAGCCTTAGTCTGGATTTCCTGCACCGGCTCACTCTCCGACAATCAACGAAAAAAAATTAAGGAAGAAATGACGAACAGTGAAATTAAAAAAGTGACTGAATCGGATATAACAGAAGCAGCATTCGCCTACGGTAGAAAGATTGCATCAATACTTGAAAAGAAAGATAAAATTCTTACCAATCAGATTCTTATCGACTCCATTGGAAATGCTTATAATGTAGAAGTTATAGCCATTCAATCGAGTAATGCGAATCTTCGAGGTGTTGAAAGACTACTTTTGGATGCTTACCAAACCAATACACAAGGCAGTGATAATATTCAAAAAATGGGCATTGATTCTTTGCTTTATACAAAACCAATAACCCGCGAACATCCTGATGGCTCTACAGAGTTTATAAAAGCACTGGGAATTCGCATGACCAAAAAACAAATTATTCTTACTATTAAATAGTGAGTGGTGATTCCCTGGAAAATCTGGGTTGACACTGGCGGGACATTTACCGACTGTATTGCTTTTGCTCCTGATCAATCAATTAAGCGATTGAAGGTGTTGAGCAATGGAGTACTGAAAGGAAAAGTAGTTCGACAACAAAATACCAATACTCTTGTGGTGCAGATTAACTGGTCTGTTAACCAGGATATTTTTAAACAATTCTCTATTCGCTTTTTTGATGAGAATAAAACAAATGCTGTTATAGCAAAAGTAAATCTTGTGGATTCTCTTGTTCATCTTACTGTGCCTTGTAAAATTAAACCGGGAACAACTTTCGAGATTTCATCGAACGAACAAGTTCCTGTATTTGCTACCCGATTACTAACCCAAACTGGATTTGATCAATCCTTTCCTCCAATCGAAATGAAATTAGGATCTACGCGTGGCACCAACGCACTGTTGGAGCGCAAAGGTGAACGAACAGCGTTTGTTGTTACTAAAGGATTTAAAGATT
>JBBSBG010000032.1:0-16219 GCA_038251495.1 Cytophagales bacterium | reverse complement strand
TCACTTTGTAGGAATTTTTTGAAAGCTGGATCAGTCATCGCTAGCAAGTCGCCTTTACGAACCAACCCTGAATCGCTGATGTGTGAAAATACTTCTGAAGGTGCGGTGCAATGCATGATAACCATGGTTAGGCCCGGCTTTAATTCCTTAATTGTTTTAATATAATTTTCTGTGGCGAATTTTTGTAAGGCTGCATCTTTAGCATGTTTCGCTTTATCATATTTAAAACCGTAACTAACATTATGTAAATCATCCAGCACGGGTAAGCCGGCATCCCAAATCAGTTGCCCGGTTTGTTGCATTTGCTGAAGCATTTCAGGCGGGGCAGCACTACTAGCTGCAATCATAGTATTATGCCCACCCGGAAACATGACCGGTATTTTATTTTCGATCCCGACTTTTATATAGCGTTGCAAAAATTCTGTTGACGCGAATAGGGTTCCCATGTGTGAGTCAAGATGAGTCGGTTCAAAACCCATACTTCTGGCTCTTGCTAGTTGAGCCCGAATTTCAGTTTCCACTTCATCTGCGGAAGCATGAAGAACAACATCTTCAACACGCGGCCACAGGGTTCCGCTATTATCCACAAGGCCAGGTGTCGATGTTTTTCCAGATAAAGGACCCCATTTATATTCGTCCCACTCTGCCGTAAGCGTAAGATGTAACCCAGCATCTACTTTAGGATTCGCCTTTAAATATTGAACATAGCCAGGTACCCATGGGCAAGGCATCATAATGCTAAGCGAAGTTGCTACCCCTTTCTCCATCGCTTGGATAGCACCTTGGTTAGAGTCCCAAGACATGCCTACATCGTCTACATGCAAAATCAAAACTTTTGCATTTTTAGGGTAGCCAAGTTTTTCGGCATAGGTTTCCTGCGCACGGAGTCGTTGAGAAAACGTGATGAGAAAAAACAGCAAAATAAATACAGCTTTCTTTTTCATATTCATTGAATTTAATCTGACGCTAAAACCTATTCGTAATTTGTATATTCTATGCCACCAACAAAATTTGGATAGATACGCAAATGTTTTCAAATGTCAAGTGTCGTCTTCCACCTCGGGGACGATACCGATGGCGAGCCACTCAAAAGATCGAATCGTCAGAGTAAGACGGGAGACGATGCTTGAAAATCAATTGCGGCATGCAATAATAATTTATTCGTAATTTGTGTATTCTCTGCCACCAACAAAGTTTGGATAGATGCGCAAATGTTTTTTCTTTACTTCTTGAAAAAGCAACTTGCGTAGCTCCTGAATATTTTCTTTATTCTCCGCTGAAATGAAAACAACATGCTCAAAGCCTAATTCGCGGTAGTAGCCTTTCATCTCATCAAAAGAAACCGGTTCTTCTTTTTTCTCTAAGAGGTCAATTTTATTTAAAACCAGAATGGTGGTAATCTCAGCAGCACCTAATTCTGCCAACGTACTTTTTACAACTTCAATCTGATTAACATGAAACGGATGAGCTACATCTACCACATGCAACAGAATATCGGCTTCACGAACTTCGTCTAAGGTAGATTTGAAAGACTCAATTAAATGATGGGGTAACTTTCTAATAAACCCAACTGTATCTGAAAGTAAAAAGGGAATATCCCCAATCACAACTTTACGCACAGTAGCATCCACCGTTGCAAATAACTTATTCTCTGCTTTTACTGTAGATTTTGAAAGTAAGTTCATCAGCGTGGATTTGCCCACATTGGTATAACCAACCAGCGCGACACGCACGGTACTACTTCGCGATTTCCGTTGCGTCTTTCGTTGCTTGTCAATTTTTTCTAACTCTTCTTTTAATAAGGTAATGCGGTGGCGAATATTTCTACGGTCAGTTTCAATCTCGCGTTCACCCGAGCCACCCCTGGCTCCTGTGCCTCCGCGCTGGCGCTCAAGGTGAGTCCACATTCGGGTAAGGCGTGGTAACAGATATTGATTCATGGCCAATTCCACTTGCGCCCGCGACTGCGCGGTTTGAGCACGCATCGAAAAAATATCGAGAATTAAAAGACTGCGGTCATACACCCGCACCTTGTTGTCTCGTTCTGGGGTATTAAGTTCTTTTTCCAGATTTCGCAGTTGTGAGGGACTTAGATCGTCATCAAAAATCACATTATCAACCGTATTAGAAATCACGTACTCTTTAATCTCGGCCAGTTTCCCTTTTCCTACAAAAGTGCGTACATCAGGTTGTGGCAACCGCTGCACAAAACGTTGCAAAGTTTGAATGGCTGCGGTCTCAGCTAAAAAAGCTAATTCGTCAAGATGCTCGTTAGTAATTTCTATATTTTTGTCGGCCAGAGCTACGAGAATTGCTTTAATCATGGATTATTTAATAGAGTTCAAAAACCAAACTTACTTTATTCCAAGCCATTGAATATATCAAGAGTTACTTTTTTAATTATTTGCCGGATACATGTAAGTAATTCGTAATAAAATTATCATTTTTGAACCTTAATTAGTCTGAACCTAAACCGAAAGTCTTAATCTGGCCTGTCAAGCCCGATAAGTTGGCCAATGAAAGTAGCGATTGTATTAAACACCTCCTGGAATATCTTCAATTTTCGACTGAATTTTGTAAAAGCACTTTTAGCTAAGGGTTATGAAGTTCACACAATAGCCCCTCATGATAATTATACACAATATCTGGAGGCTATAGGCTGCGTTCATCATGATGTTACTATGGACAGTCGCGGGGCAAACCCTATTAAAGACATTGCCTTGACTTTTGAATTATGGGGAATTTACCGAAAACTAAAACCAGATATTATCCTCCATTACACCATTAAACCCAATGTATATGGAACAATAGCCGCTTCTGTGCTAAAAATTCCCATTATTAATAATGTATGCGGGTTGGGTACGGTTTTTCTTAAAAACGATCTTGTTTCTGCCATCGCAATAGCGCTTTATAAGTTTGCCTTCCGTTTCCCTAAAAAGGTATTTTTTCAAAACCCTGACGACCTCGCTCTTTTTCTCAATAAAAATCTAGTTCCTTCAAAATCTGCCGATCTATTGCCTGGTTCAGGTATTGATTTGAGCCATTTCAAACCAATGGAATTTAAAAGAAATGATTCTTTCACATTCTTGTTAATATCAAGGCTTATTACTGATAAGGGTATTTTAGAGTATATCGAGGCCGTTAAGTCTTTAAAGAAAAAAGGGGTTAACGCAAGATTTCAATTGTTAGGCGCAAAAGATCCTAAGCACAAGCGTGGCATTCAACTTCCGGTTATTGAAGAGTGGATTCAATCAAACACAATAGAATATCTCGGCACTACCGATGACGTTCGAAAATTTATTCAGGAGGCAGATTGTATTGTGCTACCCTCCTACCGGGAAGGAACACCCCGCACCTTGCTTGAAGCGGCAAGCTCATCGAAGCCTATTGTTGCTACCGATGTACCCGGCTGCCACCATGTGGTGATAGATAATTACAACGGCTTGCTTTGCAAACTAAAAGATGCCGATGATCTGGCTCTAAAAATGGAGCAGATGATTTTACTTGACGATACCACTATTAAAAGGTTTGGTGAAAACGGACGAAAGAAGATTGAATTTGAATTTGACGAGAATCTAGTGATCTCTAAATATCTGGATGAAATTTCATCGCTTCAAAAAGTCGGATAAACCAACCTTTCAAACTCATAGGATTCTGTTACTTACAACGAATTATTGATAAAATCAGTAATTTCACCTGTTCTAAAGTTATTTCTGTGCGCATTTTATATTTCGGGGTTTTCTTATTAGTGGTGTCGTGTGCTTCCTACAAGCAAAACATCATGTTCAAATCAACAGAAGGTGTGGAGCCTGAACGTGTAAAAAAAGAGGTGATCTCGATTGAGAAAAATTATCGGATTCAAAAAAACGATCTCCTTACACTACAAGTTTACACCAACCAAGGTGAACGCCTAATTGATCCAAACCCAGAACTGAGCCAGGAAAAGTCAAACAGTGGCGAACCAACCCAATCGGAAATTACATACTTAGTCAATCTTCAAGGTATTGTACGTTTTCCTATGATTGGTGAAATCAATTTAGAAAATTTTACCCTCAGGCAGGCCGAAGAAATTATTCAAAAGGAATATGCCAAATTTTTTAAAGAACCTTTCGTGATGATAAATTACACAAACAAGCGCGTGGTTATGTTAGGTGCGGTTGGCGGTCAGGTTATTCCACTTACTAATGAAAACATGAGTTTGCTTGAGGTGTTAGCCTTGGCAAAAGGTCTAACGAATGATTCGAAAGTACAGAACATTAAATTGATTCGGGGGGAACGAGTTTTTGAAATCGACCTTAGCACCATTCAAGGATTTAAAGATGGAAATATTATTATAGAACCCGGAGATGTTGTGTATGTGGAACCTATTCGCAGACCTGTTACCGAAGGGCTGAAAGACAATACGGCTATTATCAGTTTATTGGTAAGTGTTTTAACTTTATTGGTCATTATCAGGAGTCTCTGATCAGAATATGGATAACAATAAATCAACATCGCCCGAATCCATAGATACTGAAAAGCTATCAGCAGTATTCAGAAAAAACTTAATCTGGATCATTCTTATTTTTATTGCGACAAATCTTACAGCTTACCTCACTATCCGTTGGACTAAAGATTTATTTGAATCTGAATCTGAATTAAAACTTGACATCAAGCGGGATGCAACCGAGTTGGGAATAAAAACAATGATTGATGATCAGAATCTGAATATTGTTTCCGGAGAAATTGAGCAGATCAAATCCAAGCTCTTCTTTAGTAAACTAATTGATTCATTAGACTTAGCCATTAGTTATTATAGCGTAGGTAAAGTTTTGAAGGACGAAATGTATAAGCGATCCGCGTTCATGGTTCATTGCGAATTGAATAATCCAGCCCATTTTGACATTCCTATCTATTTTGACTTTTTGCAAGGCACTGAGTTTTCAATTCGATTAGGTGAAGACGGAAATCCCGTGAAAGGAAAATTTGGAATCCCGCTTGAATTTAGCGGCACAGTTCTAACCATAACTAAGACTCCCTTCTTTACAGAAAACGATGGTAATACATATTATTTTGTATTGAATAGCCGAGCTCATTTGATCGAGTATCTATCAAAAAATATTCAAGTAGACCCGCTTAACTTTCAAGCCAACACAATCCGAATTTCGTTTCAGGATAATAATGCTCTTAAAGCGTATGACATCGTAAACAAAATTGATTCGCTTTATATTACTTATAGTAACGAACAAAAAAATCTTGCTAACAAGCAGAAGATTGAATGGCTTAACAAAGAATTAGGTCAGGTTGAAACCCGAATGGAAGGTTTTGAAGATTACTTTGAAAATTTCACATTAAAAAACAAAAGCAGTGACTTAACACTTGATTTGAAAAGAACAATTGCTGCCATTAACAAAGTTGATTCGCAACGATATGAACTTGCCAAGAAAATGACCGAGCTAAACACGTTGCTCGAGTCTATGACCGATGCAAAAATCACAACTAATCAACCCTATAAATTCTTACCCGACTATATCAATAAACGAATTGAAGATCTTAATAAAATAAGTCAGGATCGCGATCGATTAAGTTTAGCCTATAATGAAAACACGTTTACCTTCAAACAAAAGGAACAGGAATTAAGCACAGCCAAAGATCAGGTGTTTACGCAGCTTACTAAAGTTAAAAAAGAATGGCTTGCTTCTCTTGCCGAATTAAACACAAGGAAAGAAAAACTTGAAATTGAGTTTGCCGGAATGCCAGATAAAAATACTCAGTTTTCAAAAAATCAACGCTACTATAAACTTTACGAAGAATTCTATCTCTCCATGATGCAGTCAAAGGCTGAGTTTGAAATCGCACAAGCGGGTAGCACGCCCGATTTCAAAATACTTTCGCCTGCGGCATTGCCTGTCACTCCAATCTCACCAAAAAAATATATAATTCTTGGAATTGGCTTGGTTGCTGGTATTGTGCTGAATTTCTTCTTTATAGGAATTTTATACCTATTAAATAATAAGATCACAAGTATTAAAGAAGTTGAAAGCGGAACACAAGTGCCGTTGCTGGGTGCCATTCCTACCTCACGCAGTTCCGTTGAAACAATGTTTCATGTTATTGATAATCCAAAGTCAATGGTCAGTGAAGCTATTCGCAGCCTGCGCACCAATTTAGAATTCTTTAACGCTGGCACTCATAGTAAAGTGATTACCATCTCATCTACCATTTCGGGTGAGGGTAAATCATTTCTTGCCATGAACTTGGGTGGCGTATTAGCGCTATCAAGAAAGAAAGTTGTCTTAGTTGATCTTGACATGAGGAAACCTAAAAATGAAAAGTATCCTGCTGGCAATGATTCAACCAAGGGAATGAGTACGGTGCTGATTAAAAAGAATACATGGAAAGAATGTGTGGTGAAAACAACCTTAGAAAATTTTGATTTCATTCCTTCAGGACCGCATCCCCCAAATCCATCCGAATTACTTTTGAATGGTGAGTTCAGCGAGTTGCTTGTTGACTTAAAAAAAGAATACGACTACATTGTAATTGATACCCCACCGGTAGGCCTGGTTACCGATGGTATTATGGCAATGAAGCGTTCAGATCTTTCGATCTATGTTTTCAGAGCAAATTATTCTAAACATTCTTTTATGGATAATCTGCTTCGTGTAGTTAAAATCAACAAGCTTACCCGAATGTCTACTGTACTCAACGCGCTCCCGATCAACAACAGTAGTTACGGGTATGGATACTATGAGGACAAGACAGAAGTGAAAGACCGCTGGAAAAAATTATTACACATCAAGTGATCAATCTCTTTCGCTCAAAAAATAAATTTCAAAATCCGCTGCGCGTTGATATGCACTCTCATCTGCTTGCCGGGTTGGATGATGGCGTTAAAACGCATGACGAGGCAATTGATTTAATCCAACATTTTGCAAGCCTCGGGTATGAGAAATTAATTACTACTCCGCACATCATGAACGATTATTATCGCAATGAACCAGAGTCAATCAAAGAAAAATTGAGTGAGCTAAATGCTCTTCTGCTTCAGAATAATATATCGCTAACAATAGAAACCGCTGCTGAATACTTTCTTGACGAAGAACTTATGAAGAAAGTAGAATCTAAAGAAACACTCTTAACATTTGGAAAAAAGTATCTACTCTTTGAAACCAATTTTCTTACCGAGCCTTATCAGCTAAATGATTTCATTTTTAAAATAACCACACAGGGATACAAACCAATAATGGCACATCCGGAGCGGTATGGATACATGACTATGGAAAAGGCCGAAGAATTCCGCGATCGCGGAGTTTTTTTTCAAATCAATATCCCCTCACTCGTTGGTTTTTATTCAAAACCTATTCAAAAGTTAGCCTACAAGATGATTGATAAAGGTTGGGTAGAAATGCTGGGTAGCGATTGCCACTCAATGATTTACATGCACGCTTTAAATGAGGCTATTCAAAATAAATACTTTAGAAAAGCCGTAGCTTTACCACTACTCAATAATAGTCTTTAATTCATGATTGCAGTAACAGGCGCCAATGGACTACTCGGAAGTTATCTGCTTCGCAAACTGGCGGAAGACAAACAACCGATTATAGCGCTGAGTAGAAAAGGTAGTGATTATTCACACCTCAGTGATTTGCCAAAAATTATTTGGCGCGAACTTGAAATCTTAGATCCACTTTCGGTTCAGGAAGCATTTAAAGATGCAACATCTGTTATCCATACTGCTGCACAGGTTTCGTTTAATCCGCGGAAGCGAAAAGAAATAATGGATGTAAATGTAATGGGCACAAAAAATGTAGTTGACGCCTGCCTTTTGCTGAACATTCGACAACTCGTGCACATTAGTTCAATTGCTGCATTAGGACGAAAAAAAGAAATGCCAATCATCGATGAATCCTCGCGATGGATTGACAGTGACTTGAACACAGACTATGCTGAATCAAAATACAAAGGCGAACTAGAGGTTTGGCGTGGCGTTGAAGAAGGTCTTTGCGTTTCCATAATAAACCCTTCGGTTATTCTCGCTCCAGCGGATTGGACAAAAAGCAGCGCTCAACTTTTTCACTATGTATGGAAAGAAAAAAAATTCTATAGCGAAAGTCATCTCAACTATGTTGATGTACGCGATGTAGTTGATCTGATTTGCAACGTAAATGCTAACAAAATTTCGGGAGAACGTTTTATTGCAAACGGTGGCCGCATAAGCACGAAAGAATTGTTTGACCAAATCGGCATGCGTTTTAAAAAGAAATCGCCCTCAATAAAAATTCCGGCATCGGTTGTTTCTTCATTTGCGCACTTCGAGGAATTACGTGCAGGATTAATGGGGCGCGAACCCTTAATAACCCGACAATCGGCAAAGGCAACAAAAGAAAATTTTCAATACCTAAATGGCAAAGCAACTAACCAGTTAGGCCATTCCTTTAGAAATTTAGGTGAAACACTGGATTGGTGTTGCGCCTGGTATTTGAGTACCTATACTACAAACAAATAAAAAGTGCAAGGTTGTCTCGGGATAATTATTACCTGAAATTTGTGGCTATAATTTTAGGAGAAGACAATTTTGTTTATCTTAGGAAAACCTTTAGCTGATGGCGCAAGAATTCAGAAAGAGACAGGAGGAAGAGGAGTTGATCAAACGGTACGAAGAGAATCTCAAACACAATCATGCCGATTTTTTCGACATCGATTCATACGAAACAATCATCGGGTACTACCTTGAAAAAAGTAAATTTAAACGTGCTTTAACAGCCGTAGAGCAAGCCATCGAGCAGTTTCCATTTTCAACAGAACTTCTTACCGTAAAGGCTCAGATCTTTACCAATCTTGAACGGTATGATGAAGCCCTTGATCTTTTGGATCGTTCGCGAAATCTACATCCTCACGACTTAGAAATTTATTTATCAATCGGTTCAATTCTTTCCCTACAGGGAAAATATGAAGAGTCAATTGCGTTGTATGAAGAAGCGCTTACGTTCGCTGAAGAGGATCATGATGAACTGTATTACAACATTGGCCTTGCTTATCAAAGCATGGAAAAATATGAACAAGCCATCGAAGTTTATAAAAAGTCGATTGAGGAAAATATTAGTCACGAAGGCTCTCTCTATGAACTTGCATTTTGCCTTGATGTAGTTGGTCAGCTTGAGGGTAGCTTATCTTATTACAAAAAATTTATTGACGAAGATCCATTCTCTGGTGCTGCCTGGTATAATCTTGGAATTGTTTCCAATAAATTAGAAAGATTTACAGAAGCCATCGAAGCGTATGAGTTCGCAATTGCCATCGATGAAAATTTTGCTTCAGCTCATTTCAACATGGGCAATTCCTTTATGAACCTTGAGCAATATGAAAAAGCATTGGAGGGATTTCGTAAAACAATTGAAATAGAAGGCCCCAGCCCTGAGGTGTATTGTTGCATGGGTGCTGCTTATGAAAATCTTAAGCAATATGACTTGGGTATAAAATATTTTCAGAAGTCATCAAAGCTTGATGCCTTGTATGACGAAGCCTGGTTTGGTGCTGGCAGTTGCCTGGAAAAACAAGAGAAATGGTATCAAGCACTCCATTTCTTTAATAAAGCAATAAAGATTGACAGCCATAATCCGGAATATTGGAAAGCCGCAGCTCATGCCGAGTTTAAAATAGGAAATACTATTTCAAGCATAAGTGCGTATGAAGAGGCGGCTATATTAGGACCAGACGACAAAGAAATTTGGCTCAATTGGTCATTTATATATTACGAGCAAGGCGAGCATCAAAAGGCTATTGATGTGCTTCTTCAAGGTATGGATGAGCAACCGGATGAGCCTGAATTTTTCTATAGAATGACCGTTTATTTGATTGAGTCTGGTCAATTTAAAGAAGCACTGAATTATTTAGAAAATGCATTAATTTTGGACTTTGAAGGCCACCAGGTTCTATTTGACTTCTTTCCAAAACTTGCAACCCAAAAAGCTTTACAAAAAATTATTGACCAATTTAGAAAAGACAATCCCTAATGAATTATCATCTTAATAATCTGCCTGAGCGCACCGTAAAGCCCAGAAATATGGGTTTTACTATGGCCATGGATAAAGGCCTGAGCGTTCGCGAAGCAGAAGACTTTGTTAGCGTTGCTGCCGATCATGTTGACATTGTTAAGTTAGGATGGGCGACTTCGTACGTCACGCCAAATCTTAAGGATAAATTAAAGGTGTATAAAGATGCTGGTATCCCCACCTACTTTGGAGGCACTTTGTTCGAAGCCTTTATTATCCGCGATCAGTTTGACGACTACCGGAAAGTACTCGACAAATTCAACATGTCGTTTGCCGAAGTTTCTGATGGGTCAATTGATCTCGATCACGACAAGAAACTTGATTATATTCAGAAGCTTTCAGAACAAGTTACTGTGCTGTCTGAAGTAGGTTCTAAAGATGCTGATAAAATCATTCCGCCTTATAAGTGGATTGAATTGATGCAGAAAGAACTTGATGCTGGCGCCTGGAAAGTAATTGGTGAAGCCCGCGAAGGTGGTAATGTTGGTTTGTTCCGTTCTACCGGAGAAGTTCGCTCGGGTTTGGTTCAGGAAATTCTAACTAAAATTCCTTTTGAACGGATTATATGGGAAGCTCCGCAAAAAGCACAACAAGTTTGGTTTATTAAACTGCTCGGTGCTAATGTTAATTTGGGCAATATCTCACCAAATGAAATAATTCCTTTAGAAACAATCCGACTTGGGTTGCGTGGCGACACCTTCTTACATTTCCTTGGACTAGAAAGAAAAAAAGACAACTCTACACCTACTTTTTACGCAGACTAATTGCGAACTCCCAAAGACTATCTTCTAATTTTTTTTAAAGGCATGGGTATGGGCGCAGCCGATACTGTGCCTGGTGTGTCTGGTGGCACCGTAGCTTTTATCACGGGCATCTATGAAGAATTGATTCATTCCATTAATACAATTGATGTTGAAGCATTTCAACTATTAATCAAGTTTAGAATCGCTGACTTCTGGAATAAAATCAATGGCAATTTTTTAGCAGCCTTATTAAGCGGCATATTAGTCAGCTTGTTATCATTGGCGCGTTTAATGACTTACTTGTTAGATAAACATCCCATCTTACTTTGGTCATTTTTCTTTGGGCTTATATTAGTTTCTTCGCCACTTATACTGAGAACCATTCATAAATGGACTGTGGGCTCTGTTATAACATTTATAGCAGGAATTGCGATTGCTTACTTTGTTACAATCGTATCACCGGCAGAAACACCAACTGGCTACGCTTTCATTTTCTTCTGTGGCGCGATAGCCATTTGTGCTATGATTTTGCCGGGTATTTCCGGTGCTTTTATTTTATTGCTATTGGGCAAGTATGAATTTATGATCAATGCCCTTATCGAATTTAATATACCCGTGATTGTGGTTTTTATTTTAGGCTGTATTTTGGGTCTATTGGGCTTTTCGCGATTTTTAAATTGGATTTTAACTCATTATCGGTTTCCTACCTTAGCTTTGCTAGCAGGTTTTATGATCGGATCCCTAAACAAAGTGTGGCCTTGGAAAGAAGTAATTTCTTATCGGCTTAATCATGCTGGTGATCAGATACCAGCTTTCGACAAAAGTATTTTGCCTTGGGATTATTTCAACATTACCGGTCAGGACCCACACGTATTTAAAGCGATACTTTGTGCTGCCCTCGGAGTTTTCTTAGTAGTAGCCATCGAAAAAGCAGCGGCTATGTTAACAACAAAATCTTAAATCATGGAAAAGAAATTTGGCCTCATAGGTGCTACCGTAAGCCATTCATTCTCAAAATCATATTTTGATGAAAAATTTTTTAGAGAGGGTCTTCGCGACTATCACTACGACTTATACTCGTTACCCGATATTGAAGACATCAAGGCATTGTTAGAAGAAAACCCGGAACTTGCTGGCCTTAACGTAACAATACCTTATAAAGAAAAAGTATTAAAGTTTCTTTCGGATATTGACGCAGACGCAAAAAGTATTGGCGCTGTAAATGTGATAAAGATTAAGGATGGAAAATTAACTGGCTACAATACCGATGCCGATGCGTTTTACGAATCTCTCAAAACTTGGTTTAAGGATAAAAAAAAATCAAAAGCATTGATTTTAGGTACAGGTGGTTCTTCTAAAGCTGTGCAACAAGCACTCAAAAAACTTTCAATTCCTTTCGAATTAGTCTCGCGCGAAAAATCTAAAGGCCAGCATACCTACGAAAGCTTGGCAAAAGATGGCACCCCCATTTCTGAAGCTAACCTGATAATCAATACCAGTCCTTTGGGCATGTCACCAAACACAAATACATATCCGCCAATTAATTATGAGTTGCTTACGGCAAATCATTATGTGTATGATTTGATTTACAATCCGGCTCGCACTGTCTTTCTTCAAAAAGCAGAAATGCGTGACGCTCACTTCAAAAACGGTTTGGAAATGCTACACATACAGGCCGAAAAAGCCTGGAAGATTTGGAATAACTAAAATCTGAAACAAATTCATTCTGAAGTGAGTTTAGCAGTTAGTTGAATAACTGTTAACTTTCCCATCTTATGGATTTCAAACTGACTAGTGAATATGTGCCAACCGGAGACCAGCCTTCGGCAATTAAAAAATTAGTTACCAGTTTAACGGAAGGCGAACAGCATCAAACGCTTTTAGGAGTAACAGGTTCTGGCAAAACATTTACAGTAGCTAATGTTATCGCTCAAACTAACAGGCCTGCCTTAATTCTTAGTCACAACAAAACACTGGCGGCTCAATTGTATGGGGAGTTTAAGCAGTTCTTTCCAGAAAATGCCGTTGAATATTTCATTTCGTATTACGATTATTATCAACCCGAAGCATTCATTCCCTCTTCTAACCTCTACATTGAAAAAGATCTTTCCATAAATGATGAAATTGAAAAGTTACGACTCAGCGCCACCTCTTCTTTGCTAAGTGGCCGCAGGGATGTGATCGTTGTGGCTTCCGTTTCATGTATTTATGGAATAGGAAATCCTGCAGAGTTTGGAAAAAACAGGATTCAACTTAAAGTGGGCGAACTAATTCCCCGCAATAAACTTCTGTTTGGATTGGTAGATATTCTTTACCACCGTACTGAAGCCGAATTTAAGCGTGGCAGTTTCCGCGTGAAGGGAGATACAGTTGATATATTTTTGGCGTATACGGATTACGCGTTGCGCATTTATTTCTTTGGTGATGAAATCGAAGCCATTCAATTAATTGATCCAATCTCTGGTAAAAAAATCTCTGACGAAAAAACTGCTGTTATCTTTCCGGCCAATTTATTTGTAATGGCTAAAGACTCTTTGCAAAATGCTATTCACGAAATTCAGGACGACATGGTTTTGCAAGTGAATATGTTTGAGTCGGAAAGAAGACATTTGGAAGCCAAACGTTTAAAAGAGCGAACCGAGTTTGATTTGGAAATGATGCGTGAGTTGGGCTATTGCAGCGGTATAGAAAACTACTCACGGTATTTTGACAGACGCGCAGTGGGTGCCCGGCCTTTTTGCTTGATTGATTATTTTCCTGATGACTTCCTTATGGTGATTGATGAAAGTCACGTTACGGTGCCGCAGGTGCGCGCCATGTGGGGTGGCGATCGATCGCGCAAAGCAAACTTAGTTGATTATGGATTTCGTTTGCCTTCCGCGTTAGATAACCGACCGCTTACATTCAATGAATTCGAATCCATCCTCGGTCAAACAATTTATGTAAGCGCCACTCCTTCAGAGTATGAGCTCCGTAAATCAGAGGGTGTGGTTGTTGAGCAACTTATCCGACCAACGGGATTGCTTGACCCTATAATTGATGTGCGACCAAGTCGCAACCAGATTGATGATCTCTTTGAAGAGATTGATGAACGGGTGAAGGTAAAAGAACGGGTGTTGGTTACAACATTAACAAAACGAATGGCTGAAGAGCTTACGAAGTTTATGGCTCGTGCATCCATTAAATGTCGTTACATACACTCTGAGGTGGCAACGCTAGATCGCGTTGAGATTTTGCGAGAACTACGGTTGGGTGTATTCGATGTATTGGTGGGTGTAAATTTATTACGTGAAGGATTGGACTTACCCGAGGTATCGCTCGTAGCAATTATGGATGCGGATAAAGAAGGCTTTCTCAGAAATCAACGGTCTTTAGTTCAGACTATTGGCCGTGCAGCTCGAAACGAAAACGGTAAAGTGATTATGTATGCCGACCGGATTACTGTTTCCATGCAAATGGCCATTGATGAAACCAGCAGGAGGAGACAGGTTCAAATTGATTACAACCTGGCAAATGGTATCACGCCAAAAACAATAATTCGATCTAAGGATTCCATTCTTGGCCAAACAAAAGTTGCTGACTCTAAAAAATCAACTAAGCGCTACTATATTGAAGAAGAAGAGAAATCACTCGCGGCAGATCCTGTTGTTGCTTATCTCTCAAAAGATGAACTGGTAAAAATGGCAGACAATACGCGTAAAGCAATGGAGAAAGCGGCTAAAGAATTAGACTTTATGGAAGCTGCCCGCTTGCGCGATGAATACCTCGCGATGCAAAAAATGATTGAAGAGAAAAAATAATTTTCTTTCACGCCTGCCTGCGCGGAGTTTCAGCATAGGCAGGCAAAGGCGCAATGAACGTCAAGAAAATTCAAAAAAGATAAATTTATTAAATACAGTTATTCTATGACTAAACACTACACACTCCTTATCTTCATTTCATTGATTTCACTTACAGTCAGCGCTCAAAGCAGCAACGACATTTTAATCGGTGGTGGGTTTGATCTTATCAAAACCGATAATACCAAACTATTTGATAAAGCACAAATAGGATTAGAGGCAAATTACTTTGTAGTTCGCAACTTTGCCGCGGGTGCCGGGTTTGAAATCTGGCCTCGACAAAAAAGTTCTTTTATTATGGGTGCGCGCTGGTATGCGTACGATCATGTTTTTGTGCGTGTTCGCGGATTGATTGGTGCTAACGATGTTTCATTTGGTGGCGGCTGGGCTAAGCCTATCAACGAAAGTTGGCGCTTCGAAGCCATCGGTGATTTTTATTTAGCTGACACGGAGTTTGCGATACGTGCGGGAGTGAGTTATATAATTAAGAAAAAGTAGTTTTGATATTACTTTCGATACTATGAAACAAGTCACAGAACTAGCAAACCAATTTGCAGTTAATTATGAGGGTGAACCCTGGTATGGAAGCTCCTTCACAAAAATATTGAGTGATGTAACGGAAGAGGTTGCGTTATGGCAACCAACCGAACAAGCTCACTCTATCGCTCAGCTTGTGTGGCATATGACTTACTGGCGACAAGGGTTGATCAAAAAACTGGAGGGCGATCTTTCGTATAAATCCTCCATGAAAAGTGAAGACAATTGGAGTACTTCAGAAAAGATACAATCCGTAGGGTGGAAAAATATTCTAGAGCAATTTCAGCAATCGCAGGAGAAAATAGTTCGACTGCTAAAAGAGCAAGACGATTCATTTCTGGAAGAATTTTGTCGCAAAGCGGTAACCTATCGAGAACTAATTGCGGGTATTCTACAACACGATATCTATCACCTAGGCCAAATTGCTTACATCAAAAGCATTTATAAATAAAAAGTTGTTGGTGAGTTTTTCGAAGCTCTTCCGGCAGATATTTATTTCTTTCTACTAGGATGCTCAGGCTTGTAACGCCATATGAACCAGCCTGTGAGAGAAGACGCGACAAGCAGTATGCCTTCCGAAAGCAAAAGCAGCGTAACATGATTAACCATTCTGGCCACAGTGTGAAACAAAGCACCCGCGCAAAGGATGATGGAAATGTAACGCGGTGTATAGGGTGTTCTGAAGATTCCGATGCCCAATACCACTAGCCCCAGCGGAAAGGCAAAGCCGGTAGGTAAATAAATAACTCGCATGGCATCCGTTGACCGAAGTAATTGTTCTAATTCTTTAAGGTCACTAATTTTATACCCTTTATCGAGTAGCAGATCTTGATATAAAATCTCGGTTGACATACCAGCAACCATTATGGAACCAAGTGCCACAAGGCCAGTGCCCGCCAAACCAAAGTACTTCTCTGAAGGTGGAAACAAATACGTAAGGCCGAATGAGCCGACAATAAACGCAACGAGCGCCATTTTAAAAATCACATTCGCGATTAGGTAGTGATGATAGTAATGAAGTCCGTCCGCTAGCATGAGCAATGCTGGCGCACCAAAAAGATATATC
>JBBSBG010000031.1:0-16310 GCA_038251495.1 Cytophagales bacterium | reverse complement strand
TGGGCCGACCTTCTTTAACCTCAACTACCGTCCTCCTCTACCAATGAACTTTCGTTTTAGGACCTAACCCCCCAACCCCGTCTCCAAAAAAGAGAGGGTGACTGTTGAGTTAATAGCGTGCGAAAGTTCAAAGTCTTTGTCATGTGAAGAAAATGTCTGGCATTCTTTCAATTTGTAATTAGAGATAGATGAATAATAACAAAACTCTGACTACAATAATTCAAAGGCTTTTACACTGACAATGATTCGTTATACGCCTTCGCAATTTCGATACACGCAATTTTTGTTAAACAGGATTCAATAAGTTATATCCACCACTTTTTTGCTGTTCAATTTCTGCATTTGCTTCGGCACAATATCGAGTATTTCTTCCATCAATGTTTTAATGAGCTTAGTTTTAATGTGATCGCGATGCGTTACAAGACTTACTTCTCGCGCAGGGCTTGGTTCTTTTAATCTTTTTACCAGTTTCATTTGCGACTTAGTGAATTCCATCACAGCCAACTCCGGCAAAATAGTAATACCATCGCTTTTATCAACCATGCGCTTTAAGGTTTCAATGTTTCCGGTTTCATATTTAAAGTGGGAATCAGCGCTCTTCCGCAGCTCACACAAGTTCAGAATTTGTGATCGAAAACAATGACCTTCCTCCAATAGCCAAAGTTGGTCGGGATCAATCTCAGTAGCCAGCACATATTTTTTATCATACAGCGAATTCTTCTTCGAAACGTATACAAACAGCTCTTCATAAAATAGAACATGCTCTTTGATAGATGGATCTTTTAGCGGAGTTACTACCAACCCACAATCGAGTCGGTTCTTTTTTAATTCCTGAATCACCTCTTCCGTAATGGTTTCTTTGACTACGAGGTTGAGTTGCGGATATTTCTCACGCATGCGCTTAAAAAGGTGTGGCAATAGATAAGGCGCTAACGTGGGAATGATACCAATGCGGAGTTCTCCCGTCATAATATCCTTTTGATCATTGATTAGCAGTTCTATCCTTTTTGATTCGCGAAGAATGATTCGTGCTTGCTCGATAATACTTGTCCCTATTTCTGTCGGGATTACTGGTTGCTTTGTACGGTCAAAGATTTTTACTCCAAGCTCTTTTTCCAGTTTTTGAATTTGCATGCTTAACGTGGGTTGCGTTACAAAGCATTTCTCAGACGCTTGAACAAAATGGCGGTGCCTATCAAGTGCAACAATGTATTCGAGTTGTGTTAAAGTCATAGATTTTAGCTATACGATCATAAAAATAATCAATTTGATTTATTACACGTAGGGTTGTAATCTTGTCATTGACTTATGTCATGGTATACTTGAACCGTTGTAAGTAATATGCAGTCAGGTTTAAGCACTGAAAAAATTAATATTATAAACGACTAACTAGCAAAACAATGTCAAATCACGAACATTCAGGAAACGGAGAAGCTAAATGTCCGTTTACCGGAGCCGTTAAACAAGCCGCTGGCGGGGGCCCACAAAATCAAAACTGGTGGCCTAATCAATTGAAGGTGAACATCCTAAGACAACATTCAACCCTATCCAATCCGATGGGTTCAACCTTTGACTACGCAAAGGAATTTAAGAGTCTTGATCTGGCAGCGTTGAAGAAGGATCTTCATGCTTTAATGACTGATTCTCAAGACTGGTGGCCGGCTGACTTTGGTCATTACGGGCCATTTTTTATACGCATGACTTGGCACTCAGCGGGTACCTATCGCACAGGTGATGGGCGCGGTGGCGCGGGTGCTGGCCAGCAACGATTTGCTCCACTAAATAGCTGGCCCGATAACGTGAGTCTCGATAAAGCACGTAGGCTGTTATGGCCAATCAAACAAAAGTATGGCAAGAAAATTTCATGGGCCGATCTTATGGTTCTTACGGGCAATGTTGCACTGGAGTCGATGGGATTTAAAACATTTGGCTTTGCCGGTGGCCGTGAAGATGTGTGGGAACCTGAACAAGATGTGTACTGGGGTTCAGAAACTACCTGGTTAGGTGGAGATATCCGATATGCACATGGCTCAGAAGGTGTGGCGAAAGCAGGAGGAGTTGTTGTGTCAGACGATGATGCCGATGGAAAAATACACGATCGTAATTTGGAAAACCCGTTGGCTGCCGTGCAGATGGGTTTGATCTATGTAAACCCGGAAGGCCCCGATGGAAATCCTGACCCTATTGCCTCGGCACATGATATTCGCGAAACATTTAAGCGCATGGCAATGAACGATGAAGAAACTGTTGCCTTGATAGCGGGTGGTCATACATTTGGTAAAACACATGGTGCTGCTCCGGCAACGCATGTCGGAGTTGAACCAGAAGGTGCAGCTATTGAGGAACAAGGTCTTGGTTGGAAGAATAGCTTTGGATCAGGTGTTGGTGCAGATGCCATTACCAGTGGTCTTGAAGTAACCTGGACTACCACACCTACTAAGTGGAGCAACAACTATTTCGAAAACCTGTTTGGCTATGATTGGGAATTAACCAAAAGTCCTGCTGGTGCCCATCAATGGAAACCAAAAGGTGGTGCTGGCGCAGGTACTGTTCCAAATGCATTCGACAAATCAAAAAAACAGGAGCCGCGGATGCTTACAACTGATCTCGCATTGAAGTTAGATCCGATCTACGAGAAAATTTCCAGACACTTTTATGAGAATCCGGAGGCCTTGGCCGATGCATTTGCCCGCGCCTGGTTTAAATTAACTCACCGCGATATGGGACCCATTGATCGGTACCTTGGTGCTGAAGTTCCTAAAGAAGAATTGATCTGGCAAGATCCTATTCCTGCGGTAACACATAAATTGATTGATGATAAAGATGCTGCAACTCTAAAAGGTAAAATACTTGCTTCAGGTTTATCCGTATCGCAATTAGTATCAACAGCCTGGGCTTCGGCATCTACATTCCGTGGCTCTGATAAACGCGGTGGTGCTAATGGCGCGCGTATTCGCTTAGCTCCGCAAAAAGATTGGGTCGTAAATAATCCAACTCAACTTGCCAAAGCGTTACAAACTTTAGAAGGAATTCAAAAAGAATTTAACAGAGGCGATAAAAAAGTTTCATTAGCCGATTTAATTGTTTTGGCAGGTTCAGCGGGTATTGAGAAGGCCGCAAAGAATGCTGGACTTGATGTTACTGTGCCATTCACACCAGGACGTGCCGATGCTAGTCTGGAGCAAACTGATATAGAAGCATTTGAAGCACTTGAACCGATTGCTGATGGATTCCGCAATTACCTGAAAGGCAAATTTACAATTGCTTCAGAAGAACTGTTGATTGATAAAGCGCAGTTACTCACCCTAACCGCACCTGAGATGACGGTGTTGATTGGCGGAATGCGCGTGCTGAACGCCAACTTCGATCAATCAAAACATGGAGTATTTACTAAACGCCCTGAGGCGCTAACTAACGATTTCTTTTTGAACTTGTTAGACATGAGCACCACTTGGAAGGCAACGTCTGATGGGCAAGATGCATTTGAAGGTCGCGATCGTAAAACCGATGAACTAAAGTGGACAGGTACTCGTGCCGACTTGATCTTTGGCTCAAACTCAGAACTTCGCGCACTCGCTGAAGTATATGGCTGTGCGGATTCTCATGAGATGTTTGTAAATGATTTTGTAGCAGCGTGGACAAAGGTGATGAACCTTGATCGCTTCGATCTGGCGTAAAGGAGACTTTAGTATAAAGGGCATCTCTAAAAACCCTTGCTCTCATTACCTAAACCCCTGCCCCTTCTCCAAAAGAGAAGGGTAAGCGGAGTTTTTAGAGATGCCCTAAAGTCATTAGTATTGAGAGGTGATCTGGTAACGGATCACCTCTCCTTTTATAATTCTTATAGACGGTGGCGGAGACCTTTACCACGTAACTTTTTAGGTTATAACTTTTTCAAACCCTTTGTCTCACTTTTATCAACTTCAATGATGCTGATGGCGTAACCACCACCCGAAGCTGACCATTGCTGTAATTTAGACTTATCGGTGACGATCACTTTTCGAATGGTATAGGCTTGCGGATTTGTTTTGTAATGCGCGTCTTTCGCATCGGCATAAATCGTAGCAACGTAGGTTTTACCGGGTTCAAGAAAAGTAAAAGACACATTGGAAACGCGAGGCAACTCGCCATTTACGTTTCCAAGAAACCAACTGGTTGTACCTTTTGCTTTTCGCGCTGCCGTAATGTATTGACCAGGCTCGGCCTCAAGGTATTTGCTATCGTCCCAATCTAAGGCCACATCTTTAATAAACTGAAACGCATCCATAAAGCGCGAATAATTTTCGGGAAGGTCTGCGGCCATTTGTATCGGGCTATACATGGTAACATAAAGTGCTAATTGGTTAGCGAGTGTGCTGTTTACATGGCTATCGTTGCCTGGGTTGATCTTACTAATATCCATTTCAAACACTCCAGGCGTGTAATCCATTGGCCCGCCTATCAACCGCGTGAAGGGAAGAATAGTGACATGATTTGGTTTAGAGCCACCGAATGCCTGATACTCATTACCCCTTGCGGATTCATTGCCCACCAGGTTGGGATATGTTCTGGCAACGCCTGTAGGGCGCACTGCTTCATGGGCGTTCACCATTATCTTATAGTCTGCGGCTTTTTCTAAAACGTACTGGTAGTGGTTCACCGTCCATTGATCGTAATGATGATAACCTTTGGGAAGGATTGGACCTACATAGCCAGTCTTAACCGCATCATAATTATTATCCTTCATCAATTTAAAGGCAGCATCAAGATGACGTTCGTAATTGCGTGTTGAACCAGATGTTTCGTGATGCATAATAAGTTTCACATCTTTTGATTTTGCATAATGCCTCAAGCCTGGTAAATCAAAATCTGGATAAGGTGTAGCAAAATCAAATACATAATCTTTAGCATTTCCAAACCAATCTTCCCACCCAATATTCCATCCCTCTACCAGCACGCCATCAAAGCCATGAAGTGAAGCAAAGTCAATATATTTTTTAACGTTGGCGTTGTTTGCACCATGTGTTCCATTTGGTTTTGCTTTGGAAAAATCCGTAATGCCAATCTTAACAGAGGGCAAATCATTGGTGTATGACCATGAACTTTTTCCAGTAATCATCTCCCACCATACGCCCATATATTTCATAGGTTTAATCCAGGAAGTGTCTTCAATCTTGCTGGGCTCATTCAAGTTGTACGTCATTTTAGAAGCAAGAATTTCGCGGGCATCATCGCTGATCATGATGGTTCGCCACGGAGATTTGCCAGGTGCCTGCATATATCCTTTATCACCCGTGGCATCTGGAGTTAGCCAGGATTGAAGTACCATGTTTGCATCATCCAGATTTAAATGCATGCAGGAGTAATTTATCAGCGCAGCCTCATGCAGATTAATGTATATTCCATCATCCGTCTTGAGCATCAATGAAGTCTGCACACCCGTGGGTGAGAATGGTGTCTGTGATGCATTAAGTGATATACTCCCCTTCATCAGATTTCTTATTTCCGATAACCGTGAGGTAGTATAATCGTATTCTTGAGTATCATAATCGCCTGCAATCCAAAAGGCTGTGTGGTCGCCAGTCATCGCGAACTGAGTCCGTTCTTCTTTGATCACGAAGTAGATCAAGTTCTTTTGTGAAGGAAATTCGTACCGAAACGCCAGTCCTTCGTCAAACATTCGAAAGCGAATAATCAATTGTCTGTCGGTGCTATTTTGCGTAAGGGTAACGGCTAGTTCATTATAATGATTGCGGATCGTTTTCACTTCCCCCCATACTGGCTCCCAGTTCGAATCGTTTGTAGTCGTTTCCGTTTTGGCAATGGCAAAATCATTCACGAGCGATTTATTATCCTCTTTAAGTTCAAGACCTAATTTACTGGGTTTGACTACAGGCTTACCGCGATAATTTACATTATAGGTAGGAGTTCCATCATTCTGCAACGAGAAAGACATCGTTAACTTTCCATTGGGTGATTGTAATTCCTGTCCAAGAACAACTTTGAAAAGTATCAAAAGTGCACTCGTAATAATGAGCTTTTTCATGATTGAAAATTTTAGTGATGAGTTATGCAAGTTAACTAGTTGAGTTTGTAAAATCGGTCTACTTTTTTTCTAAGCCTTAAATCCATGCCGGGATTGACCCAATTCGCTGGTGTAAGACCGGGAGATCATCTATTTTATCAATTGAGACTACAAATAACAGATAGGAATTAATAGTATCAAATAAATTTCCTTGCTAATAAAAAATTTTACTTGCAAGTTAGACGATAGCCTCAAAGTAAAACATTCAATTTGCCCAATTTGGTTATGATTAGTCTAGACAACGTTTCGGTTTCAATTCAGAATAGGATTATCTTTAAACAATTGAATTTGCGGCTTGAAACTGGAGTTAGCTACCTGATTACCGGAAAGAATGGAGTTGGCAAAACTACCTTGCTTAATCTGATTGCAGGAAAAATTCAACCAAAAAGTGGTACTGTAAATATTGACTTTATTAATTCTTCCCTTTCGTGGGATGAAAAGCACGAACTCCGAAAAAAGAATCTTCACTACGTACCCACTCATGCGCTGCACGAATTAATAAGCGCCCCCGATTTATATTATCAGCAACGTTATTATACTATCGAAGACACCACCCCAGTGCCAACTGTAAAAGATTTCTTTGGTGAACGATACAACAAGGTTCACGAATTCAATTTTCCCACATCCTTTAACATCGATCATTTACATAAACTTGATCTGCCTCGCCTGAGCAATGGGCAATTCAAAAAGATTATCATCCTGAAACAGTTATTGGATAATCTACCGAAAGTATTACTGTTGGATTATCCCTTTGAAGGCCTTGATCTCAACAGTCGCATTGAGTTAAAAGAATTTCTTGATCACCTCGCCACCCAGCATCACATCCAATTGATTATTGCCGATCATGACCACCCACAACTTCCTGATGCCATCACAAAAAAAATTGAGCTGAGCATTTCAAAAGGGTTGAATAGTGAGCGTAAGAAAAACGAGCTCAATTCAATAGGTATGCATACTAACCCTGCGCCTATAAAAGAGACTGAGCCTGTTGTGGAAATGCACAATCTTAAAATTCAATATGGCAACACGGTGATCCTAAAAAATCTAAACTGGAAAATCAACCGGGGGGAACGATGGGCACTTACCGGATCAAATGGTTCAGGCAAAACCACCCTCTTCAGTCTAATCTATGCCGACCATCCAATGGCCTACAGTGAGCAAGTATATCTTTTTGGTAAACGTAGAGGCACGGGCGAATCCATTTGGGATATTAAGAAACGAATCAGTTACCTCGGTCCGGAACAAGTGCATTTTTTAGATGCTAACACATCCATACTCACGGTGACTCAATATCTTAACTCAAAACATGATATGAGAGAGATTGAAACACTTGTTACTTTTTTTGAGATCAAACACCTCCTACTAAAAAGGTTGCGACAACTATCCAATGGCGAGTTGCAATTAGTGTTGCTAATAGCGCTGTTTTTGTCGCAGAAAGAATTACTGCTATTAGATGAGCCTTTTCAATTTCTAGATCCAATGCAAAAAGCACGAGTAAATGAATATCTCAATATTCATCTCGATGAAAACACCACCTTAATTTTAATTACGCATTACGAAGGTGATGTGGCGCAGTGGACTGAACACAGGTTGAGGCTATAGTCGAAATTTGTACAGTTCACTATTTTATTTTACGTCTTCCGGACTTCTTCAGCATTCAGGGAAGTACCTGGTTTGCATGTAACAAAATCAATTTCTGATCGTCCTTTCTTTACTAACCTAGCTCAACCATGAATTTGTCGATCCAAAATCTATCAAAGACCTACCCCAATGGTGTTAAAGCAATCGATAATTTAACTCTGGAGATTGACACTGGCATGTTCGGATTACTTGGACCAAATGGTGCCGGAAAATCCTCTTTGATGCGCACTCTGGCTACACTACAAAACCCAGACTCCGGAAAAGTAACATTTCAAGGAATAGATGTTCTTACTCAAAAGATGGAATTACGCAAGGTGCTTGGCTACCTACCGCAAGATTTTGGTGTTTATCCCAATACGTCTGCACGAAATCTGCTTGACTATTTTGCTACACTGAAAGGAATTACTTCAAAGAAAGATAAAAATAGAATTATTGACGAGGTGCTTCAGCTCACCAACTTAACGGAGGTGCAAAAGAAAAGCGTGAGCAACTATTCGGGCGGAATGAAGCAGCGATTTGGAATAGCTCAACTGCTATTAAACAATCCAAAACTTATTATTGTAGATGAACCAACTGCCGGTCTGGATCCTGCAGAACGTAAGCGATTCCTGAATGTACTGCGTGAAATTGGCACGAAAAACACAGTTATTTTCTCAACTCATATTGTTGATGATGTGAATGAGCTTTGCACGGAGTTGGCAATCATGAATAAAGGTAGCATTCTAAAAAAAGCCAAACCAGCACATGCACTTGAAGAAATTAATGGAACTATTTGGGGAAAACAAATAACAAAGGAAGAGTTGAGTCTATTGGAATTAAACCATGCTAGCTTATCATCGAGCTATAACAACGACAATACCCTAAGTGTCCGCATTCATGCTTCTCACAAACCTGATGATTCCTTTAATAGTCTGAGCCCCACGTTAGAGGACGTATATTTTTTGGCCATGAATACTAAGATTTAATGATGATCACCATTTATAAGTTTGAGCTAATTACATGGCTAAAGAAGCCCGCTACCTATCTGTATTTCATAACTTTTTTTCTTTTTTCGTTAATTTCCTTTATGGGAACAGGCGGATACTTTGACGAACCGGTTGCATCAAACACATCAACGCGAATCCTTAATTCTCCCTATGAAATTAATTTCATGTTGCAATATTTGAATAAGTTATTTCTCTTTTTGATACCCGCCATTATTGGCTCAGCAGTTTATAGAGATTTCAGCAACAATGTTTATCCAATTTTATATACGTTTCCTCTTCGAAAGCGAGACTATCTTTTAGGAAAGTTTTTGAGTGCACTCACTATTGTAATTGTAATTACACTCTCTGGTGCCACTGCCTTTCTACTGGGTGAATTTCTATTGGGAAGCGAAAGTTCAGCTATTGGAGTATTTAATGGTTGGGGGTACATACAAGCCTATTGCCTTTTTATAATTCCCAATATGCTTTTCTATGGAGCCCTGGTTTTTACTGTTGTAGTACTGACAAGAAATATTTATGCCGGCTTCATATCCATCATCCTAATCTTCTTCTTTCAAATAATAGCAGAAAACCTCTTTCGAGGGAGCAATTTTTTGATTGCTATAACTGATCCATTTGCTCAAAATGCCGTGTTATACAACACCCAATCTTGGACATTTGCAGAAAAGAATACCAATACAATTCCGGTATTGGGTGTCTTGCTCTATAATCGATTATTTTGGTTTTCAATAACAGGACTTGGCTTTGTGTTGTTATTCAATGTGTTTTCTTTCTCCCAACATAAACTCAATTTAGAACGAAGAACATCCAAATCTAAATCTCAATCACCTTCTCAACCAATTGAATCTAAACAGGCTTCGAACTTATACGGTAACTATCAGTTTAATCTAAGGGGTCAGTTCGTATCCCTTTGGAAACTTTCGCAGTTCGAATTTAAATATATACTTAAGGGTTGGATATTTTGGTTGTTTGCTGGATTAGGAATTCTTGCTATTGTATTCATGTTAGCACGCGTTACGAATGGTAGTGATATGGTAATGCTTCCATTAACAAGGATTATGCTAGCCATACCGGCCTTCTTTTTTGTTACTATCATAGTCCTGATCACCTTTATCTATTCGGGCATGCTTGTTCACAGAGCCAGAACAGCTCACATGCATCAATTGATCGACACCACGGCCACCGAGAGTTGGATTCATTTGGGAGCCAACGTTTTAGCAATTAGTTACATGCAGTTTTTACTATTGGCCATTATGATGACTTGTGGTATCGCGCTCCAAGTAATCAACGGATTTTATAAAATCGAATTGGGTCAATATCTGTTCAATCTTTTTATACTTACTGCTCCAATTTTAATTGTTTGGACATTTACTTCCATTTTCATCCACACCCTATTCAATAATCTTTATTCAGGACTTTTCACACTTCTGTTTATTTGGGTTGGCAAGGAAGGCTTTTCGCAACTAGGAATTTCCACGCACCTATTAAGATTTAATACACCACCACAACTAATCTATAGCGATATGAACGGCTATGGGAGCAGCTTAGGTAGCTATTTTCTTGCGGAAGGTTATTGGCTACTATTGGCATGTATACTCATGCTGATTGCCTTTTTATTCTGGCAACGGGGCTTTGCGTATTCCTTTCGTGAGCGACTAATAATAGCACGAAGCAATCTGAACCGGTCATTACTATTTGCTCTCGGAGGATTCATCCTTGCTTTCGCAGTATTTGGGTTTGGTGTTTATAAAGCAGAAGATATTACTGCAACGACTACCTCGAATTCCGTATTAGAAAATTTTAAAAAAAACTTCGGTAAATACGAGAACCAGATTCAACCTCGAATTGTGTCAATTAAATTGAATCTCGGCTTAGAACCTGAATTGAATTCGTTTGCAGCTGTGGGCGAATACCTACTAATTAATAAATCCAACGAAGCAATTGGTACGCTCTTGATAAAAACAGGATTTGATGAAGTGACAAATTATCATCTCAATAGAAAAAATCGAGTCAGTAGTCGTGATACCATAATGAATTTTTCTGTTCATGAATTAGAAGAGGCGCTGAACCCTTTAGATAGCGTTCGCATTCAATTTGGCATCAAGAGTAAACCCAATACATTGTTTTCGCGACACTCAAATGTTATCGGCCAGGGCACATTTTTAATGCAAGATTTTCTACCAAGGTTAGGATATTTTGTCAATACAGAAAAAAAGAATCCTTGGGATGGCACTGCAATAAATAATCACCATCAAGCTCTGGATAGTGATCTCGTTGATTTTGAAACAACAATAAGCACATCCAAAAATCAGCAAGCCTTCGCAGCAGGCGTGCTGAAAGAGCAGTGGATGGAAAATGGAAGAAATTTTTATACCTATAAAACAGACACACCAGTAAAGTTCGGAGTTGCACTCACTTCGGGAACTTATGAAATAAAAACGGATACCTGGAAGGATAAAAATCTTGAAATATATTTTTATAAAGGTCATGAATATGCCATCGATAACATGATGAGTGGATTAAAAGCAGCACTGGAGTACAACACCAGTTATTTTAGTCCATTTCAACACCAAACTATACGGTTGATCGAGTTTCCACTCACAGAAGGCACGTTTGCAACTTCGCTTGCAAATTCAATTCTCATTTCGGAAGTAAGGTTTGGTGTTAACGCCACAACTCAAGATAAAATTGATTTATCCTTTTATGTTGCTGCGCACGAATTGACACATCAATGGTTTGGAAATCAGATTATTCCAAAAGACGTATTAGGAGCAATCTTTTTATCGGAAAGTATTTCGGAATATGTTTCACTTAAGATATACGAAGGAATGTATGGAAAAGCGAAAGCTCTACAGTTCTTAAAGTTGCAACGGGAGCGCTATCTTAAGGGGCGGAGTATTGACTCGAATAAAGAAGCTCCGCTCTACCTGGTAAATCCCGACCAGCAACACATTGCTTATGGAAAAGGAACAATTGCATTTAATACGTTGGCTCACTATATGGGCGAAGACAATCTTAATAAAGTTTTAAAGGAGTTTGTAATTGAGCATAGATTCAAATCAAATCCCTACCCTACTTCGAGCGATTTTTTGAAAACTCTTAAGCGCGCAACACCCGATAGTCTTCAGTATCTTATAACCGACTTTTTTGAGGAAATTATTTTTCATGACAATAGGATCAACACTGCAGCAATAACAGCATTACCTAATGGAAGTTATCAGGCAAGATTGAATCTAGAGATCTTAAAATACAAAGAAAAGATCGAGGCCTCGGTGCCTCTGAATGACCTCTTAGAAGTAGGTTTTTATAACAGCGATGGTGAGCTAATATCTCTTCAGTTATTTCGATTTAAACAAGGTGCAACGGATAAAATTTTTCAACTAACCCAAAAGCCTTACAAAGTCGTCTTGGATCCTAATTATCTAATGATCGACAAGGAGCTTACCAATAATAGTTTCCATTTTGATCCGCCTCAGTAGTGCAACCAATCAATTGAACTAAAGCGCATCTATTTATATAAAAACTAAAATTAACGCAAAAGCCAATCCCGCCAAGGCAAAGTATAGACCCTTTTTGAAAACAGAAGTATGGGGCAAAAACATATAGAAGGACGACACCACAAAAAATAACAGTGACACTCCAAAGAAAATATTTAAAAAGAAAAGGGGTTTGCTGGTTTCAGCTTTGTGAAAATTGGTAAGCTTGTCCATAATATAAGGCAACTCTTTAGTTGTGATTACCGCTGCCCCGGTTTTCTTATTGTACGTACCATTCTGAAAGGTTACTACTTCATCCGTTTCACTTTGCACTTTAAAATCCCGCATACGTAGCTCTTTACCAAGTTCTTCGGTGCCAAGCTCAGGTTTCAATTGGCGATCAATCACCTTATCATATTTCAAAAAATTTGTGTCTCTGAAGATTAAGGTAATTCCACTAATAGAATAAACTGCCATAATACCGGTAAGGAAAAAACCAAGGTAACGGTGATAGACTCTCATTTTTTCATTAACAGGATTCATGGCATTTAAAGGTTTAAAATTTTTCGAAATATGGTGATTCTTTAATTAATCTAAAATGAGTTTTACTCAGTCGTTGTTGATTTTTTAACTCTCTGAATATAACGAGTGTCTCTGGTACGAGTTTCTGAATCTCGACCAATTCCGGCTTTTCAAAGGCAAATCCGAATGGGTATTAGGCAATCACATCATGCTCAACTAGAACTTAAACAAAGGGTAATTGCGGTAGTTATGCCAATGTGCCGCCATTGGCGGACTTCTTGTAGGCTAACGCGTATACACTTAATAAAAACAAACGCTTATGAAAACGCTTAGACTTAAAATAGTAACGTTGTTTTTCCTGATGGTTGGATGGACAACAATATATGGTCAACAAAACCGACTTGAAGTTCCAGGCGATCAATTTAGTCTGGAAGGTGCACTTGAACTTTTCAAGAAATCTGCCTCACCGGAAGAATTTGAAAAGTTACTCAACTCCTCCAATGCAGGTGTCAATAATCTCGATTTAAATGGCGATGGTGATATTGATTACATCCGGGTGATCGATCGCAATGAAGGCAATGTGCATACATTTACTATGCAGGCTATTATCTCATCAAATGAGAGTCAGGACATTGCCGTGATTGCGTTGGAAAAATTGGGCAATGGCAAAGCGTTGCTGCAGATTATCGGGGATGCTGATATTTATGGTATTGAAACCATTATAGAACCTACAACGGAAGTACGTGTGAATGCAGGCACAAGTGCTGTCCAAACAGTTGTGAACGTATGGACCTGGCCTTCAGTGCAGTATGTATATAGTCCTTATTATTATGGTTGGGTTTCACCTTGGACCTGGGCTTATAGACCTATGTGGTGGAATCCATGGAGACCAATCGGGTACGTAAGTTATTACTCACGTTGGGATTCATATCGTCCTTATTACTCAGTATGTTATACAAACCGAATACATTATGCCACACAAATTTATAGGCCACATAGAAGTACCTCAGTAGTGGTGTACAACCGTCATCGGGAACAAATAGCCAACTACCGTTCAAATCATGTAGGTGATACCCGAGGTCGGGATAACAATGGACGATCTGGTAACAGTGCCTATAACCGGGGTAATGATCACTCACGGTCAACTTCGAATGATAGAAATGGTTCACGTTCATACGATAATGGTAGACAACCAAATGAAAGTAATAGAAGTGCTCAGGATAGAAATCAATCATCGGAAAATAGAAGAAGCACCACTATAACCCAAGATAACTCGACATTCAAAAATCGGCCAGCTATAAATGATAACCGATCTTCTGACTGGCAGTCAAAGCAGCGCGAAGTAAAGCGGGATGATTCGAGAAATCGGAGTAACCAGGTCAACACAAATCCGGTTATGCCAAAACGTGAAGTCAGAACGCTTGATACGAGAAGTACTCAACGCACGGTTCCGCAGCTTGAAAGACGATCAGCGCCTACACCACAAAGGTCTGCTCCTCAAATCGATCGAAAGCCATCATCAGGCAACTCGGGTGGACAACGATCTGGAAGTAGTGGTTCAGGTGGCGGAAGTAAGCCTGTTCATAAAAGAGGAGATAACTAACTTTTAAGATAGATTATGTTTCATAATCGCCTGAGTAATCAGGCGATCTTTTTTTGGTTAGTTTTAAGGCAGAAGGACAAATAACAAATTTATAATCGCCCGTTGGCCGTTGCCAACCTTTCTCATTTTATGATTGCTACCCTCGCCTTGGCGAAAGCTTCAGTTTCCAATCCTGAGCTTCCAATGCTACTATCAATAGTCAGTGTTATTTATGTTGTGCTGGTCATACTTTTCGGAATTATACTATTCATGCATCCCATACCAAAGAAATAGCATCTAACCCGTTTCATTAAACCCAATGTGCTAAATAAAAAATCAATATCTCTTAAAGTTGAATTCGCTATCTTGAACTGAATGGAGGGGTCTGACGCTCAAAGCGGTCTGACCCCTAAGCCAAGTAAGTCAAACAATCAAAAAATACAACTATGAAAGAGCTCACGAAGGAAGACATCAAGCAGGAGGTGTTTGATTTGTATGACGCCTATGCACATAACCGAATTGAAAGGCGTGAATTTCTTGATAAACTTTCCTTGTATGCCGTAGGTGGAATTACCGTGGCTTCACTGCTAAGCTTTGTTAGTCCCGATTATAAAATCATTCAGGTTCAGCCTAATGACCCACGCTTAAAATCGGAATACATCAACTACGATTCACCCAAAGGTGGTGGCAGCATAAAAGGGTTGCTTTCTAAATCTGCAGACGCAAAAGGAAAACTACCGGGGGTAATTGTTGTGCATGAAAACCGCGGACTTAATCCTTACATAGAAGATGTAGGAAGAAGAACTGCCCTTGCAGGTTTTATTTCATTAGCACCCGATGCACTTACTCCACTGGGCGGTTATCCGGGCAATGATGATGATGGCCGCGCACTTCAAAGCAAGCGCGACCGCAATGAGATGCTGGAAGATTTTATTGCTGCTTATAATCGTTTGAAAGCGCACCCCGATTGCACAGGGAAAGTTGGTGTTGTAGGATTTTGTTTTGGTGGTTGGATCTGCAACATGATGGCCGTTCGCATTCCAACATTATCAGCGTCCGTTCCTTTTTATGGCGGCCAACCTGCGGCTGAAGATGTACCTAAAATTAAGGCTCCGCTCCTGCTGCACTATGCCGGTTTGGACACGCGTGTAAATGAAGGCTGGCCAGCGTATGATAAGTTGCTAACCGAAAATAAGATCGAGCATACAGGCTATATTTATCCAGAAGTTAATCATGGGTTTCATAATGATACCACTCCGCGATATGATAAACCCGCTGCTGAGTTAGCGTGGCAACGCACAATTGATTTCTTTAATAAGAAGTTGGAATAAACCTGTATTTTTGGCGTAGAATCACTTTGAGTAATTATGAGAGTTGCGCTCTTGGCAGTTTTGTGTTTGTTAACAATCAAAACGTACTCTCAATGCCTTACGGATTTTCAAAAATTACTTCCTGAGCCCAGCATAGATTATTCGCAAGATTTTGGGAGATCAGTTGCTATGCATGACAAGTATATGGCTATTAGTATGCCTAATAGTGATAGCCTCGGACGGCTAACAGGCCTCGTTTACATGTATGAAAAAGTTAACAATACGTGGAAAAAAATAGCCACACTTTTCCCGAGTGATCCGGTTGATGCTCTTCAGTTTGGTTTCAATATGGTTCTATCTGAGAATTACTTGATTGTTGGTGCCAACAGCTACGGAGGCAAAGTTTATATCTTCAAAAAGAATGCTTCGGGATGGACATCTCAATCAGAATTAACCTCTGCAAAAATTAGTGGAAGCTATTACTTTGGTGCTAACCATTACGGAAATAGTTCGATTGCGATTTCCCAAGACGAGCAAACAATTGCTATCACAGACATTTACGCACCTATTACATCTAATGCTTCACCCTATTACTCAGGCGCTGTATATGTGTATCATAAACAAATATTTCAAGAATGGAATGGTTCAATAATACCATCAAGAATTATTGCACCACAAGCAGATATTGCTGACTTTGGTAGAGCGGGTGTAGCACTTTATGGGAATCGT
>JBBSBG010000030.1:0-16357 GCA_038251495.1 Cytophagales bacterium | reverse complement strand
TGTTGATAACAGAACAAATCCTAATGTACCTTTATCTATGGTAAACATTTCCTGAATTCGCGGAAAACGAGAAGCAAGATTTGCATGCACAAATCCATTTATAAAAAAGACAAGCTTAACTGCGATGCGGGAGGGGGACACTATGCTTGAAAATTTCTACAATTAACTGATTAGCTGCGATGATAAGAAGCGCAGGTACGACTTATTTGTACACAATCGCAGTAATTATTTCGGTTTGACCGTAAAAGAGCACTGCTCAAAAACCGGTTTGCCATTTTGCGAAATTCCTTGAATCACTGCTTTATAAACTCCCGGTTGATCCGATGAAAAGAATTCAAGTTCTTTCTCATTGTTTGAAATGGTAAATGTGGGTGACCAATAAAGTAGCAATCGGGCATCGGGTAATCTGCTAACTTTTTTGGCCATTGTTTCATACTTGGGTGAGAAGAATTCTTTTTGTGCTTGCAAACCTTCATAGTCTATGGTGAATTTCTTTGGGTCTTGTTGGAACCCACCCAAATCACCATCATAAGTTCTGAAACTTACGATTCCATTAAATGATAATCGGCCAAGATAGTATTTGGTCGTCATAACATCAATCTGTTTTATCCTTAACGGATCCATTGACATGATTCGATCTGTATTTGCCAAGGGCACCCCATCAAGCATTATCAATGGGTCGTTGTCGAAAACCGTGTTTACTAAACCATTATTTACGCGAAAAATAAATTTACCATCTCGCTTTCGAAGTCGCACACCCTTCACATATTCTCGGATAACCTCTTCCATAATAGGAAATCGAGTATAGTCATCAAGAAGATATTGCTCTGAGGGCTTTCCATAAAATGTGGTGCTGTCTGTTCGGGCCCGTGCTATGTCTTTACCTTTCAATTTATAGGCTTCTTCGACCTGCATTGAAATACTTCTTATTGTAAGTGGTATTTCTTCCTTAGTCGATAAATTAATTGCAGGTAACCGATAAGAAGAAAAATCAGTTGCATAAGGTGAATTCAATTCGATTTGCACTAAGCTATCAGGTTGCGAAGTACAAATAATTAATTTTTTCTTTCCGGAAAAATGCTTAGCGTCCAATAAAAAATAACCATTAGTATCTGCGTATGTGCCATAAAGTTGAACAGTTTTGTCGGGGTATGATAAAAGTGTAGCTATTCCAGACAATGGTATACCAGTTAGTTGGTTCTTTATCCGTCCCGTTAATACATGCCCCCTTAGTTCAGGTAAGAATTCAATAGGCATACTTTGCTTTTCAATGTCTGTCCATATAAACCTACTCCATCCATGAGTAAGCATGAGATTATCAACAGCAGACGATGCATTGGCATCATCAGAAAAATAATTGGCCGGGTTTTCAATGTTCCCTTTCAAATCGCTGGATAGTAATAGCGAACTGAGGATATTGGAATTATTTCGTTCTAACGTATCGCACATGAAAACGGACAGCGAAAGATTGACCGAATCGGTTACGGTGATAGCCTGTGAACTTTGGTCGCGCTCAGATTCAACCACTACCTCTTTCAAGGGTAATATATCCTCCACCATCTCAATATTCAATTTGCCATCCGAATGCAATAGAATATTTCTTTCTAATCTTTTTCATGCCCACACTTCGAATTTTAAGAAGTTTCGTGCCTTTTGGAATGGTTAAGAAATACTATCCGTTTGGATCGGTGTTAACTCCTGCAAGTGGATTTTCAACTAGTACGGAAGCCCCGATTACCGGCTCGCCAGAATTTTTATCTCGAACATAACCAACAATGTTAGCTTCCGTACTAGTTGTTGCCCCGCGCGTTCCTATGATGTTTAATTTCTCAACTTTTACTTTTTCGGCATCTTCAAATTGAGCATTATTATTTTTTTTTCGCAAGAGTACCAGGGTCTGAAATTCCACCAAAAAAATCAGATGGAAGGTTTGTTGAAATAGGTTCTCCAGCAGTGATGTAGATGTACTCATTAATATCAATGGAATACCGAAAAGGGGAATTCTTGAAAATTGCATCCAGTATTTCTTCTATATTTTCACCGAATATATTCCAGAAATCAATAATGTATCTATGCTGGAAGGATTAAAAAAGAATCTGTAATCTGTTCTTTGTTCTAACTGAGTGATGAAATCTACGAATGACTGATTAGTTGCCTCAATACGTATCGATTTATCCTGAGCTACTATTCGGGAAAGCTGGGCAAAGAATAAAATAAAAACCAACGAGCATATCCTCATTTGCCTGCATTCAATTGGTCGTAATACTCAGCCATTTTTAACAAAGCATATTCCTTGTCTTGCTTAAAGGAGATATTTTCTTTCTTAAGAAATTTATTAATCTCACCCTTATTTTCCCTGAGCACTTTTAGTGCCGATCCTTTTGAGATAACCGTATGAGCAATTTTATTTTTAACAATGTATAATTTTCTTTTGGAGAGAAATTCTGTAGTTATTGATTTATCGTGAATTTTTTCTTGAACAGTTTTGTAATACTTGGCATATATTTTTAACTCTCCTCAATAAACTTGGTAATAGAATCCCACATCAGGAGACTGAAGCCTTACGAATAACTGATTATTAATTATAAAGGATTGAATTTTTTCAGAAATCAATTCAATTTTTTGGTTTGTACCAGCAGACTCAACAATTAAATGGTCATGGGCAATATCTAAAAGTAGATCAATATTGTCGTAGAACTGGTTGTCGTACTGTATTGAACCAATTTGCCAATCATCTACAAGGTAGTATGGAAATCCATCCATAGCTTTGCCTTCGTATGGGTCAATGAATTTTATTCCATTACATAATCTAGAATTGCTGCCTAAAGATTGGTCGTATAGTCGAGTTAATCGTTGTAGGGAAGTGGAAAGGATTTCACTTTCCTTTATTGGTAGGGATTGCGCAAAACTTACCGATTGAAGTGCAATCAGTAAACTTATTGAAAGTAGTACTCTTTTGAGAGACCAGTTAAGCTTCCTTATAATCGTTAGCTACCGAGTATTAAAAACAGCGAATGAATGTCGAATGATATGACCGTTTAAGGAAATGGACGATAAAACTTCTCGATGTGGTAAAAAAAATGAGCCCCATGGGGCTCAACAATTCAAAGTTTATAAAATGAATGCAATACTTCTATTTCGCATAAGCGACACTTCTCATTTCACGTATCACGGTTACTTTTATTTGCCCGGGATACTGCATGTCTTTTTCAATTTTTTGCGAGATATCAAAACTTAGTTGAGCCGCGCGTTCATCAGATGCCTTTTCCGCATCTACCATCACACGCAACTCGCGACCAGCTTGAATGGCGTAACATTTTTCAACACCTTCAAAACTTAACCCTACACTTTCTAATTCTTTTAAGCGTTTAATGTATTGTTCCATCACCTCACGTCTGGCACCAGGCCGTGCACCTGAAATTGCATCACACGCTTGCACGATTGGTGAGATGATGCTTGTCATTTCTATTTCATCGTGGTGAGCACCGATGGCATTACAGATAACAGGATGTTCTTTATACTTCTGCGCTAATTCCATTCCCACAATAGCGTGTGGTTTCTCTAATTCTTCTGGCCATACTTTGCCAAGATCGTGCAACAATCCCGCACGCTTGGCTTGTTTTACATTCAATCCAAGTTCTGCAGCCATGATTGCACAAAGGTTTGCCACTTCACGTGAATGTTGCAGTAGGTTTTGGCCATACGATGAGCGGTACCGCATGCGGCCAACCATTTTTACCAACTCTGGTGCTAATCCATGAATGCCTAAATCTATTACAGTACGCTCACCAATTTCTACAATTTCATCTTCAATGTTTTTGAAAGTCTTGGCAACAATTTCTTCGATCCGGGCCGGATGAATGCGTCCATCTTGCACAAGTCTGTGAAGTGATAGCCGTGCGACTTCTCTTCTTACTGGATCAAATCCTGAAATGATAATTGCCTCTGGTGTATCGTCCACAATAATCTCAACTCCCGTTGCGGCCTCCAGTGCGCGAATGTTGCGGCCTTCACGACCAATTACTTTTCCTTTAATGTCATCACTTTCAATGTTGAAAATGGAAACACAGTTTTCAACTGCGTGTTCTGTTGCAGTGCGTTGAATAGTTTCTACTACAATTTTCTTAGCCTCTTTGGTAGCAGATAGTTTTGCCTGCTCCATAATGTCTTTAATATATGAACTGGCTTTTGTTGCCGCTTCTTCTTTTAATGACTCTACTAATTGATCGCGCGCCTCATCGGCTGTTAGTTTGGAGATTCCTTCCAGAATGGCCACCTTCTGCGCATTGAATTTGTCAAGCTCTTCTTTCCGCTTTTTCACCAACTCGTGCTGATGGGCAAGGCTTTGACGCTCTTCATCCACTTCACCTTGCTTGTGCTTTATGGTTTCTAGTTCCTTGGAAAGCTGAGCTTCGCGTTGTTTGATTTTTTGCTCGTTGCTAATAATCTGATTTTTCTTGCGATTGGCTTCTTCTTCAAACTCTAGCTTCATTTTCAAGAGTTTTTCCTTGGCTTCCAATATTCTGTCTTTCTTGATGTTCTCAGCCTGTAGTTCGGCTTCCTTAATTATAAGCTTGGCTCTCTCCTCAGCGGCTTCTTTATTCCGTTTAAGTTTTCGCTTGTAAAGTAGCGAACCCACTAGAATTCCTATTAAGATAATTGGTATAAGGCTTAACAGGATAATAGTAATAAGCATGCCTGGGCCCGGGGTTAATAAATCCATTGGTCTAGATATTTATAGTTAAAATACCCGGGCTGACCAATCGGTCAAAAACAAAGGGGAGAGAATTAAAAAGTGATGACTAGAGTGCCTGGGAAACCAACGAATTAATGTGGTTTACTTTTTCAATCACGGTTTGGTCTATTACCTGCAAACTTTCTTCGTCTGCCATTTTATCTACCAAACAATCGAAAGCCACCATGGCCAGCAGGTCTTGTTTATCGTCAATACCAAACTGTTCGCGGTAATACTTTATTTTTTCGTTGATGACTTTGCCGGCCGCCCGCACTTTTTCCTCTTCCTTGCGCTTTACCTTCATGGGGTATTCGCGGTCTGCAATTTTTATTTTTACTGATAATTCGTCCATCAACCTTTACCGGTTATTTACTCAAATGAGCAATACACTTATCGATTTCGCGGATATACTCGTCAACTTTCTTCTTTAATTCCGAAACACCTTTGTCTTCCGGGTTCATATGATCTACAATCTTAGTGATTTTAATCTGATTTTTAAAATGATGAAGCTGCTCATCGCGCTTGCCGATATCGCCTTTAAGTTCGTGATTCTCCAGTTTTAAAGTCTTTACTTGATCTTTGAGGGACTTATGCTCATTGAGCAACAACAGCACTTTTCGTTCTAATCCGTTCAGGTTTGATTTTAATGCTTCTTGATCCATAGGTGAATTTTAGTTTCTGGATTCTAGTGGCTGGTATTTAGAATGCGCCAACTTGCTAGTATCGAGTATCCTTCTTTTATTTCCTGATTACTGCTCCCAATTTTCCTTCAAATGCACCCATCAAGCGGGTCATCACCTTATCAATCTCCGTATCGGTTAATGTTTTTTCCGAATCCTGTAAAGTGAACCCCAAGGCATAGGCTTTTTTGCCGGCCGGAATTTTATCACCCTCATAAACATCAAACGCAATAATATTTTTTATCAACCGCTTCTCAGTTGATAGTACCATTTCACGAATTTCATCAAAACTCACATGCTTATCAAGCACTAGCGAAAGATCGCGCCTCACCTCCGGAAACTTTGGTACTTCCTTCACAACGAACTTAGGGTTTGCAGACTTGAAAAGCAAGGCAGTATTTAGATCGGCATAAAATATTTCCTGCTTGATTCCAAAATCCTTTGCCAAGCCCGATTTAACCTTGCCCAATTTTCCAATTTCTTTTGTTCCCTTCATCAGGCGCATGCCATAATCAAAAATCGGATCGTTTATTTTCTCTTGCTTGATATTTTGCACATTCGCTTTTTCAAGCAGTTGCACAACTTGTTGCGCGAGATCAAAATAGGTAACAGACCGCGATTTACTTTGCCAATTCTCAGATTCGAAGCTACCGGTTATATACAAGGCCAACCTTTCTTCTTCTTTGTAAGGATTTTTAGTTTCCGCATCTGCAACCTCTTCTTTCCAATAGACTTTACCAAACTCATAAAGATTCAGATCTTTTTGCCTGCGATTGATATTGTAGTCACAAACCTCTAACCCAGTAAAAAGCATTGTCTGTCGCAAAATACCTTGTTCTTCACTGAGTTTATTCAAGATTTCAACAGGTGCACCGGTAAACGCTATATTGCTTTTTTGTTGATAAGCTGCATTGGTAAGCGAATTGGTCAGGATTTCATAAAATCCATTAGCGACCAGCATACCGCCTAAAGTTTTCTTAAATTTATTTATATCCTTTTCAGGGAACTCAGCGAGATAATCAGTCCCTGCAATTTCAGTTAACTCTATTTTGTTGAATCCATAGATTCGTAAAATCTCTTCTACAACATCAGCTTCTTGTGTTACATCAACCCGATAGGGTGGTACAGAAACAACAAATTCAGTTTCTGTTTTGCTGAGTATCTGAATATCTAATGCTTCAAGAATTGAAAACATTTCATCTCTTGGTATTACTTTACCAATCAATCGATTTACATTCTTGTCTTTAATTGAAATTTGTTTGTTTTCTATTTTGGTAGGATAAACATCAACAATTTCTGACGAGATTGAGCCGCCCGCTATTTCTTTAATGAGAAGCGATGCCCGCTTAAGAGCATAAACCGTCATGTTGGGATCGGTGCCTCGCTCAAAGCGGAATGAAGCATCAGTTTTTAATTGATGATGTGTGCCCGTTTTGCGAATGTAGTCAGGCGCGAAGCATGCACTTTCTAAAAATATATTTTTACTGCTTGCAGAAATGCCTGATTTGATTCCACCAAAAACGCCTGCAATGCACATAGGCTCTTCCGCATTGCAGATCATCAGATCTGTTGCAGCAAGAGTGCGATCTTTGTGATCTAATGTTTTGAACTTCGTTCCAGCAGGCAATGTCTTTACAATAACTTTCTTGCCTGTAATTTGATCAGCATCGAAAGCGTGTAAGGGTTGTCCGGTTTCGTGGAGCACATAATTGGTAATGTCAACAATATTGTTGATCGGTGTTAAGCCAATTGCCTTAAGTCTATTCTTTAACCAATCTGGAGATTCGCCAACAGCAATACCAGACAGTGTCACTGCTGAATATCGCGGACATGCTTGTGTATTCTCAACCTCCACAGGAATACTGAGTGTTTTATTTTCAACGGCAAATGAATCGACAGCAGGTAATCTGAGATTCGTTTTACGAACCGCTTTTATATCGCGCGCCACGCCAATATGCGAGGCAGCATCTGCACGGTTAGGTGTCAAACCAATTTCAAAAACTGAATCAGATTCGATTTTAAAATAAGTTGCGGCCAATGTGCCATTTGGGAGTGTTGTATTAAGAATAATAATTCCATCATGACTTTCGCCAAGGCCTATTTCATCTTCCGCGCAAATCATTCCTTCAGAAACCTCGCCTCGGATTTTTGTATTCTTTATTGAGAATGAATCGCCTTTAAAAGGAAATAGCGTTGATTCAGGCAAGGCAACAACAACTTTTTGACCAGCCGCAACATTGGAGGCACCACAAACAATCGGTAAAACTTTATCACCGACATCAACGGTAGTGATGGAAAGTTTATCTGCATTTGGATGTTTTACACAGGTAAGTACCTCGCCAATTACAATTCCTTGTAGGCCACCTTTTACAGATTCAAACGGTTCAATGCTTTCAACTTCCAAACCAGTAGCTGTTAGCATATTGCCAATCTCTTCTGCCGATTCAGTTATGTCAATATATTGCTTGAGCCAGTTGTAGGAAATCTTCATAAATAGAGAAAAACAGAACTTCAAAAGTACGGCTTTGTCCGCTCTTTTCTATGCCTTGAAGCTTAATAAAGGAGCTATGGATAATAGTTTTTCTCGCCCGCATTGATAGCCACTTTTAGAATATTCTCTTTAGGCGGAAAAGGGCAGGAATAACTATCGTTGTATGCACAATAAGGATTGTATGTTAAATTGAAATCAAGGAAGATGGAGGTTGCTGCGGGTATTTTTTTTACATCAAGATATCTGCCGGCACCGTAAGTTTCATCGCCACTTGTATTATCCGCGAAAGCAAGAAAAAGTTTGCCGCGTTGTGGCCCCATATCCATTAATTCAAGGATAAGTAAGCGATGCTCAGTTTCATTGAGCTTAAACACTGCATAGGCGTACTCTAAATATTTTTGTTCCAGTCCATCACTGGTTGTAAGTAGAACAACTTTTTTTCCCTCAATAGATTCAAGTTTTGCTTTTACTCGAAATTTCTCATCGATTGGGAAATAGTTAAGCGCTTCAAACTCAATTGAGTCTTTTAAAAAAGGTGACTCATCGTTTGATTTCATGAACTCCGCTTTATCAGCTCTGTCTTTTTGAATTTCAGCTTGATAGTTTTCAGGCGCTCCACCTTGCATCGAATAGAAAATGAAAGCAGCGATAGCTAACACAAGTATTATTGGAATTATGCGCGAACTTTTCATTAGTTATGGGAAGGAATTAGTTGATTGGTATTTTTAACGAGTATCAATTTATGTCGATCATCCCAAAAGGCAATTGAATCAGTGCGCTGACTATATCGTTTTAAAAATTCAGGAATGGCCTGATCGGCAAGACTACCCGGTGAGTTAGTAAGTACACAAATTGCCAATTTATTTTTTCGATCAATCGCCACCTCACTGCGATACCCATTTACGTAGCCACCGTGATATTCAATGGTGTCATTTTTGAAAGTAAGTATCCGCCAGCCTAATGCGTAGTAAGATGCCTTTGGCCTTTTCCACTTTCTGAAGTTACGATTCTTTGAAATTGCTTTCACCTGTGGCTCAAAAACTTCGTGCATGGTCGAATCGCTCATGATAGCCGGAGTGCCCGTTAGCAATGCCTGTAACCAAAGAGCCATGTCACTAATACTTGCATTTACACCACCTGCCGGGGCAACGTTATAATAAGTATCCGAGATAGGAACCGAAACCCAATGTTTGTGTGAAAAATAATGAGGTTGAGCAACATTTTCACGATTGATGATGGCCTCATAGGAAGCGGAGCCTGTTCGCATCCTTAATGGTTTAAAGATTCTTTCTTTCAACGCAGCTTCAAAAGATTGATGTGTTACGGCTTCAACCACTTTGCCAATCAGACTGTAACCAACGTTTTGATAACTATATATCTGCCCCGGCTCACCAAACAAATTAACCTGTTTCAAATAGCCCATGAGTGTATCAAACGGAAGATGCTCTTCAATCATGTTAGTGTAAGCATGATAGGGAAGGCCTGTTGTGTGTGAGAGTACGTGCCGGACAGTGAGTTTATCAGTTTGTTCTTTTTTCTTTAATTCAAATTGCGGAATGTATTTTATGATAGGATCGTCCCAATTAATAAGATGATCACTAACTAAAGTTCCGGCTAATATTGAAGCAAAACATTTGGAGACAGAGCCCAACCTGAAAACCGAATTAACATCAATAGAATCAGTCGTACCGATTTCCCGTAACCCAAATCCTTTTAAAAAAACAATGGATGTATCTCTGATGATTGCAACGGCTGCACCAGGTGCAATTCCTTTTTTTATAGCGCGGTCAATAAACTCATTGTAATCGACTATAACCAATTGCATGTAAGGATTTGGATCTGCAAAGGCACTGAGTATACGTTCTGGTGAATTTAGTTTAGCAGTATTTGCCGAATCAATACTCAGGCTATCGATGCGTGTAGCAGCAATAGGCTTATTTTCTTTAGCTGAGTAAACGAAAGCGACTAATGCAGCGGCAAAAATGACAAATAAAATTCCGTAAAATTTTTTGGATATAAACATTACATCAAGCCTTCATCTGCAAAACTAAAATATTTCTGATTAGAGATAATTAGATGGTCCAGTAATTGGACTTCTAGAAATTTTCCGGCCTCTTTTAATTTGCGTGTAAGATCAAGATCACTTTGGCTGGCACTTAAATTACCTGATGGATGATTGTGTGCTACAATAACGCCACTCGCTAAATCTTCAAGCGCGAGTTTGAAAATTATTTTAGGATCGGCCACGGTGCCTGATACTCCACCTTCACTGATTCGTTTCTTCTTAATAACACGATGAGCTCTATTTAATAGCAGCACCCAAAACTCTTCATGTGGTAAATCCATAAAATCTCCTTTCAACAGATCAAACGCATCTTTCGAGGTATTTATTTTTGGCTTTTCTTCCGGGTCTTGTTCTTTCCGTCTTCTTCCAATCTCAAGTGCCGCTACAATGGTTATTGCTTTCGCTTCGCCTATGCCTTTTATTTTCATGAGGTCTTTAATAGTAAGACGTGCAAGCTCGTTAAGACTATTATTTCCCAGCAGCAGCACTTTTTTAGCTAACTCAACGGCACTGGTTTTAGTTGTGCCCGATCCAATTAAAATGGCGATTAACTCGGCCTCGCTTAATGCGGAGGTTCCTTTTAGTAATAACTTTTCCCTGGGTCGGTCTTCCGGAGACCAGTCTTTGATATTCAAAGGCTTGCCGTCATCAATTTTCATTATTCGAAGATATTGAAATTAGCATCGGAAGCTATGATTCGTTTCAGAGCATAAAAAAACCCTCGTCAACCAAAGGTTAACGAGGGAAAAATAAAATATTGTAATGCTTATGCTAACGCGTTTACCCGCTTAGTAAGCTTAGACTTCTGATTAGCAGCCTTTTTCCAATGAATAACATTCTTCTTAGCCAACTTATCGATCATAGAAGAAACTTCTTTAAGAAGCGTTTGTGCCTCATCTTTAGAAGTAGTTACACTCAATTTCTTGATCTGAGTGCGGGTTGTTTTTGCCTGATAGCGGTTTCTAAGACGTTTTGTCTCGTTCGCTCTGATTCTTTTCTCTGCTGATTTATGATTTGCCATAATGGTTTTTTCAAACGGACTGCAAAAATAAGTGCATTAATCAGATTTGCAAAGATATGCTCCTCATTTTTGGACAATTGATCCTTCAAAAAGTAGCCAGGTATCGGGATCCAGACTTATGCTTTTGGGTGCAAATTCAACTGGAATTTTGAATTTCTCTGATTTTGAAGAAATCAGGACGGTTTTTATCTCTTTCAGGCCATTATTATCCATTATTCCTACTTCAAGGGGAAATTTAAATACACCGGTTTGGTTTTGAGTTACTTCCATCAAGACCGACTTACTTTTGCTATCATAATTCCATTTTGCGGAAATCTTAGGGTGTCCTGCTACATAAAGCCATTGATTGAAAAATAAATCCAAATCCTTACCCGAAGTCACTTCCATTATTTGCTGGAAATCTTCAGTCAGGGCATTGCTATTTTTGTAGGTAGCATAATATTGGCGAATACCTTTCCAAAAACCTTGATCACCAAGCTCACGCCTAAGCATGTGCAAAACCCAACCTCCTTTTTGATAAGTATTTGTACTTAACACGGTGTTTATATCTGTGATGGTTGTGTCAATAACAGGGGCTTGTTTTTTAAGATGATATTTAATCACCTCATCCCGATCTTTCTTTTGCTCTTCAATAAGCCTGTCGCGGCCGTGTGCATTTTCTAAATAAAGACTAGCAAAATAAGTGGCAAAGCCTTCGCTTAGCCAAACGTGATGCCAGTCGTTTTCGGTAGCCGAATTTCCAAACCATTGGTGAGCTTCTTCGTGTGCAATCAATCCCTCACGTTCATTCTTTCCGGTTACAGAGTTTTCGAAATAGAAAATGGTATTCGCGTTCTCTAATCCGCCCCAGCGGGTTTTGGATTGAACGTTGGCAAGCTTCTTATATGAGTATTCGCCAATGTGATTGTGAAAATAGTCCAGCACGTTTACGGCAATGGCATAATCATAAAAACCTGCTTCGCGATTTTGAGGATACACCCAACTCTCCACAGAAATATCATTGACTTTGCCAACATACTGAACAGCAAATCGTGCAATGCCCGCTACCATTACCTTTACAGGGATGGGAACCTCCTCATGCCAATGAGTAAGTTTTTGATTTTTGCCAACGGGGCTTTCTTCAATTTTAATTCCATTTGCAACTACAGAATAATGCAACGGTGCTGTAATGATAAAATCAACTGCCGCTTTATCACTTGGATGATCAACAACCGGAAGCCAATGATGACCGCGGTCGGGCCAATTATCGCCAAAGAAACCACGATCGCCAAATTTATTTTTTCCTATGATCAAGCCATCTATTGGAATGCCACTATAATTAATTTCAAAGGTTAATAATTCATTTTCCTTAGCGGGATTAGAGAGTGATATTTTTAATCGATTTTTTACATGATTGAAGTTCAGCTTTTTCCCGTCTGCCAATATGGAGCTAACGTTCATGCCTTTTCCGGATTGGTCTTTGGTTGCGAGGTCAAGCTCAAACTCTGCTATGGGTTTTTTAAATTTGATGGAGACGAATGCCTTGCCAGCAATCACATCTGTAGAATCATTGACTTCTAAATGAAAAACATATTGGATAACATCAATCGCAGTATTTTTTGGATAAGGATCTGTTGCCCTGGCTGTTACCGAGATAAAAATGAAGAGGATAAAAATCTTACACATGTTAATTAACTTTGAGGAAAGATAGCTGTATGCCCAGATCTTTAAAACTTGCTTTGATAGGAGTGGTAATTCTTTGCAGTAGCTGGGGATTTTTTGCGCATAAGAAAATCAATCACTTGGCAGTTTTCACATTGCCGCCCGCCATGGCTGGATTTTACAAAAAGAACATTGAGTATTTAACAGAGGCAGCGGTTAACCCGGATCGAAGACGGTATGCAGTTCCCGAAGAAGCGCCCCGGCATTATATTGATCTGGATGATTTTGGAGATAGTGCAGTGTTTAAATTACCACGCTATTGGAATCAAGCGGTTGAAAAATTTGGTGAAGATTCGTTGCAAGCCAGAGGCATTGTGCCCTGGCATATTTATCGAATGTATTTTCAATTAAAGGATGCGTTTCTTTTAAAGGATCCTGATAAGATCTTAAGAATATCCGCTGATCTTGGACATTATGTTGCCGATGCACATGTGCCTTTGCACACCACCAAAAATTATGATGGCCAACTAACAGGACAAGTCGGTATTCATGGTTTTTGGGAATCGCGGTTGCCAGAGCTTTACTTTGAAGAGTATGATTTTTTTGTTGGGGGTGCAACGTATGTTCCTAATGTGCAGCTATTGGCGTGGGACATTGTTACGCAGGCAAATAACGCGTTGGATTCCGTGTTGAGATTTGAAAAAGAACTTTCTATTGCCGAGGGCGAAAGTAAATTTAGTTTTGAAACCAAAGGCAAGCAGACTGTGCGGGTTTATTCGCAAGAATATTCCCAAAAATATCATCGCATGCTGGCGGGTATGGTGGAACGACAGTTTAAAAAGAGTGTTAAAAAAACTGGCGATATTTGGTATACAGCCTGGGTGGATGCTGGGCAGCCTGATTTAAAATCATTAATCAATTATAAACCGACTGCCGAAGAACTGGAACAAAGAAAAAAAGAATTGGCAGCATGGAAAGAGAAAAAAATTCAAACGAGAGATCATGAAGTTATTGAGAATTAGATTTTTAGCACTACCACTACTCGGTTTGCTTTTCTTGTTGAGTTGCGCTCAGCAGAAATCTGTTGCAACCAAAGAAAAACGAATTAGTGACGACTCACTTTTCACCTTGGTTCAATACAAAACCTTTCAATATTTCTGGGATGGTGCTGAGCCAACTTCCGGTGCAGCCCGCGAGCGCTATCATGTAGATGAAGATTATCCGGATAACGATAAAAATATTGTTACCTCCGGTGGAACCGGATTTGGTGCGATGGCTATTCTGGTAGGCATTGAACGCAAATTCATAACTCGCGAGCAAGGCCTGCAGCGACTTACCAAGTTGGTCAACTTTCTTGAAACTGCCGATCGTTTTAAAGGTGCGTGGCCACATTGGATGAATGGCGAAACCGGAAAAGTAAAACCGTTTGGCACAAATGATAATGGAGGTGATTTGGTTGAGACTGCTTATTTGGTGCAGGGATTACTATGCGTTCGTCAATATTTCAAAGATGGCAACGAAGAAGAAAAAGCCTTAGCAAATAAAATTGATACGCTGTGGAAAGAAGTTGATTGGAGTTGGTATCGCCATGGTGGCAAAAATGTTTTGTATTGGCATTGGTCGCCCGACAAGCAATGGGTTATGAATTTTCCATTGGAAGGATATAATGAATGTTTGATCACCTATGTGTTAGCGGCCGCTTCGCCAACCTATGGGGTCCCTGCTGTTACGTATCACGAGGGTTGGGCGCGTAGTGGAAAAATAAAGAATGACTCTACGCATCAACAGTATGGGTATCATTTGGATTTAAAACACAACGGTGCTCAGCAATTTGGCGGACCGTTATTTTGGTCGCATTATTCTTTCTTAGGTCTTGATCCGCGAAAGCTTAAAGACCGCTATGCCGATTACTGGCGGCACAATGTCAATCATACTATGATTAATTATACGTACTGTGTTGAGAACCCCAAAGGTTATAAAGACTATGGTGCAACTAGTTGGGGACTTACAGCAGGTTATTCAGTTGGCTTCTATGCTGCACATAGTCCAAACGAAGATGTAGGCGTGATTAACCCAACGGGAGCTTTATCATCGTTCCCATATACTCCAAAAGAAAGCATGGCTGCGATGAAACATTTTTATTTTGACTTAGGTGATAAAATTTTTGGACAATATGGATTCTACGATGGGTTCAGTGTAGATAAGGATTGGTACAAGCCCTGGTATCTGGCTATTGATCAAGGACCCATTGTTGTGATGATGGAAAACGAACGCACCGGTTTGTTATGGAATTTATTTATGAGCTGCCCTGAAGTTCATAAAGGATTAGATGAGTTGGGATTTAGCTATTGAGCAGCTCTTCAGTGATAGCGTTCCACTCTTCCTCTAAGCTAACCTTAGGCATTGAACGATTTGCGCGATCGTACCAATATTGTGCATTAAACTGATCGCCTTCCTTTCGGTGCAGATAAGCATGAATCCAAGCGCCATCTTTTGTATTGACATCTTGCCCTATAGCGTGAGCCTTTTCCCAATTTCCGTTAGCATCATGCCACATAGCTTCCAGCAATGTTGCAACTTTTGGTGGTGAAGAATTAGTTAATGTTTCTTTAAATTCTGAGAGCGTCACGGGAATAGAATGTTATTTGGGTTTTGCTTCTGCAATAGCTTTAATTTTCTCTCCGGCATAGTCAAATGATTTTTCAACCTCACCTCTTATAAAAATATTGATCCATCTACCAATTGGGTTCATTCCCTGATCGGCTGAAAATTTAAAATTAAGTTTTGTCGCATTGCTTTCGGACTCAACTGTGTATAATCCGGAGGCTGGATTTCCGCCAAAGTCCATGGCAATGGCGATGGATTTGTTCGGAACACTTTCGATTATTGATAAAGTGCCTTTGTCTAAAACAGGACCCTCCCAGCTATACATGGCGCCTGTTCCAACTTTCTTATCGCCATAAACTATTTTCATTTCGGGATCTAGCGTATTCCAGTATTGCCATTTTTCCCAGCGCTCCAAGTCATTGATTTCTTCAAAGATAGCTTCCGGAGATGCATTGATTGTAACACTTTTTGATACTTCCAACTTAGCCGGAAGAGCAAACCCAATTAGTAACAGCAGAACGATAAGTCCTGCAACTACAAGTAGAATTTTCTTTATCATAGTTGTCTATTTTTAGCGGAAGGAGAGTGCATTTTTCTTGTGGGAAACTAAGGTATCTAAATATTAACCGAAATAAAAGGTTGCAATTGTGTAAAAAAAGTTAAAAATTACCCTTCCGTTAACCCTTATAACTATGAGTCTTTTCACAAATCCAAATCGCATCCCTGAGAATTACGGTCTTAAAATAGCCGGTTGCCTCATTGGTTATTTCTTACTAATGAGACTGCTTGGATTGCAGCACTATTACGAACTACGTTTTTTAAATGTTATTTTTCAGGCAGGTGGTATATATTTTGCCCTTAAGAAATTTAGAGAAGCCCATGGACAACATCTTAATTATTTTCGGGCGCTGATAACGGGTGTTTCAACTAGCGGAATATCTTCGGCTATTTTTGCGATTTTTGTTTTCAGCTACTTGTCTATTGACTCTAATTTGATGCAAGGTATAATTGATAATGAGCCAATGGGTCGCTACCTCAATCCTTACATCACCGCATTCATGGTGGCATTGGAAGGCTTGTTCTCAGGCTTACTGTTTACGTTCATTATCATCAACTA
>JBBSBG010000029.1:0-16686 GCA_038251495.1 Cytophagales bacterium | reverse complement strand
TCAGTAATGTATTTAGTTAGCGCGGGAAATTCCTGATAGATTGTGTTGGTGATGTTTATGATGTCCTGATCCCATTCTAGTTTCGTTTTCATTTTTTTATAATTTTTATTTCTCTATATCATCTGTATTCAATTTCACAATAACGTTTTTATTCTTGCGAGTATTTGATAGTGGGAGCATCCTGATCATTATTTGAACCCTTCATTTAATTCATCGTCTTTTATGATCGGTACATAAAGCAAGATGTTTACACCAATCACTCCTATTCAAATTAACCGAAACCGGTGTAGATTGGAAATAGGAATTCTAGCAACACCCCAAAGACTTTTGAAACAGTTTCTTTAGGGCAACATTTCAAATTTCCTAAACTTATGCTGAAAACACTTATAGAATATTTTTAAAAAGTTGCATAATTCCCACATTAATAGGCTATCAAGGTTTGAAAAGAAAAAGTATACGCAGAAGCTGAGTATATTTAGAAGACTAAGAATATAGATTAAGAATAAGGAACGCCATTGAACTTAGCATGCTCAATAAATGAAAGCAGATTCACAAGACAACATACTCGCCATTGATATCGGTGGATCACATATAAAGGCAACAATCCTGAGCGGTGAGGGAGAAAAAATAACCGAATATAAAAAAACTGAAACGCCACCGTTCGGAAGCCCTGAACATATTCTTGATACCATTCAAGAGCTGACGAAGGAGTTTACATCTTATGACAAAATATCTGTTGGATTTCCGGGGTATGTAAAAAATGGAGTGGTATTAACAGCCCCTAATCTGGGCTCAGAACTGTGGAAAGATATTCCCTTTGCCAAACAATTAGCACAAAAAATGAACAAACCTGTGCGGTTGCTAAACGATGCCGACATGCAAGCACTTGGTATTGCAAACGGAAATGGATTTGAAATTGTGGTTACGCTGGGAACAGGTTTTGGAACTGCCTTGTTAATGAATGGTAATTTATTGCCGCATTTGGAACTCGCCCATTTGCCAATCACAAAAGAAAATGATTATGACCAATACATTGGCGAAAAAGCACTTGTGAGTATTGGCGTGGAGCATTGGAACAGAAGGATTAAAAAAGTGATTGAAATTTTAGAAAAAGTTTTCCATTTTGATCACCTCTTCATTAGCGGTGGAAATTCCAGAAAGATTAACTTTAAATTGGAGAACAACATTACGCTGGTGAGTAATAAAGATGGAATAGCAGGCGGTGCAAAACTTTGGCAAAATAAAGATCAGTATGGCATTATTTCCATTGATCCAATAACCTTGAAAGAATAAAATGAAAATTGGAATAGCAGCAGATCATGGTGGATTTGAACTCAAAGAAATACTCTTTTCGTTCCTTGCTAAAAATCATGACATGAAAGATTTTGGAGCAACAGCTTTTAACAAAGGTGATGATTATCCAGACTTCGTTGTGCCGATGGCCCGGGCACTGGCAGCAAACGAAATTGAAAGAGGTATTGCCATTTGTGGAAGCGGTGTGGGAGCATCCATAGCGGCCAACAAAGTAAACGGTGTAAGAGCAGCCTTGGTTCATGATATTTTTTCTGCCCATCAAGGTGTTGAAGATGATGGTATGAATATGATCTGCCTGGGCGGCAGCGTTATAGGAAGTGACTTAGCAAAAGAAATTGTTTTGAAATTTCTAAACGCACAATTTTCTGGTAAGGAAAGGCACAAAAGAAGACTTGAGAAAGTAATTAAGTTGGAAAATAAATAAATTAAATTTAACGTGATCAATACATTATTTCTTGATATAGGCGGTGTCCTTCTCACAAACGGTTGGGGCCATGAGTCTCGTCAGCGCGCGGCAAACCATTTTAATGTAGCTTATGATGAAATAAATTTTCCACACGAATTTATTTATAACATTTATGAGATCGGAAAAATAACCTTGACCGAATATTTAGATACTATCGTTTTTTCGAAGCCGAGAAACTTTACACATCAGCAGTTTTTTGAATTTATGGTTCAAGAATCGAAGGAGCTGCCCTACTTAAAAGAATGGCTCATCGATTGGAAAAAGACATCTGGGTGTAAGATTATTGCTATTAATAACGAAGGCAAAGAATTGAACCACTATCGCATTCAAAAATTTCAACTGAAGAATGTTTTTGACGCATTCGTATCCTCTTGTGAGGTAGGTATGCGCAAACCAGATCCTGGTATTTTCCGATTGGCGTTAGGAATTGCCCAATCAAAACCAGAAGAATGTGTTTACTTTGATGACCGCCCGATGCTGGTCTCTGCTGCCGCAAAAACAGGAATCAATGCCTACCATCATGTAAGCTTTGAACAAACAAAAAATATTATTGAAAACTTAATAGAGCCTGCACATAAGTAACTAAAAAAATATGCCAGTTGAAAAATATATTCTAGGAATGATTGGTCTTGGTACCATGGGGCGAAACCTTTTGCTCAATATGGTCGATCATGGATTTAAAGTGGCCGGGCTTGACAAAGACTCGGCTAAAGTTGAATTGCTTGATCAAGAAGCAAAAGGAAAAGCGAAAGGATTTACCGCTGCAACAAAATTCATAAAAAGCTTGCAGCAGCCAAGAGCTGTGATGTTGCTGGTGCCAGCAGGAAAGATTGTAGATGATGTAATCGCAGAAATTGCTCCGTTATTAAACAAAGGCGATCTCATTATTGATGGCGGCAATTCGCACTTTACCGATACAAACCGAAGATCAGAAGAGTTGAAAGCAAAGGGAATTCATTTTTTTGGAATGGGAATTTCCGGAGGTGAAGAAGGTGCCCGCAACGGACCGAGCATGATGCCCGGTGGCGATCCGACAGCATACGAAGTGGTGCGGCCAATCTTTGAAGCGATTGCGGCAAAAGTAAACGGCCAGCCGTGCGTAACCTATATTGGTCCGGGAGCTTCGGGTCACTTTGTAAAGATGGTTCATAATGGAATTGAATACGGACTCATGCAACTGATAGCCGAAACCTATGAGATCATGAAAAAAGGATTGAGTTTATCAGGAGAACAAATCCACGACATCTTCACGCGCTGGAACGAAGGCAAACTGAAATCTTTTCTTATTGAAATCACCCGCGACATATTTGCTGTTAAGGAACCCGGCACTAATTCCTTGTTACTGGATTTTATTAAAGACGAAGCCCGATCGAAAGGAACAGGAAAATGGACATCGCAGGTGGCAATGGATTTGCAACTCCCGATTCCTACAATCGATTCAGCAGTGGAGATGCGCGATCTCTCCAAGTTTAAAGAGTTAAGAACAAAGGCCTCTGCATTGTATAAAGATGGAAGCTTGAAACTCAATACAGAGCAGCGTAAGTTTATTCAATCGCTGGAAGACGCACTTTATTTCAGCACTATAATAACGTATGCCCAAGGCATGCATTTACTTGGGCAAGCTTCAACTGAATATAAATATGATTTGAAGCTAGATCAAATAGCACTGATCTGGCGTGGTGGTTGTATTATCCGTTCTGTTTTTCTGGAAGATATTTATCAAGCATTTAAAAAGGATACTACTCTTGCTCATTTACTTTTGGATCGCAACGTGGCCACAAAAATTAATGACTCAATAGCTGGCATGCGTCATGTTGTTTCCGCATGTACTTCATCGGGCATTGCTAAACCTGCCTATTCATCGGCTTTAAATTATTTTGATGCGTTGCGCAGTGAGCGTATGCCTTCGAATTTAATTCAAGCCCAACGTGATTATTTTGGAGCCCACACGTATGAACGTATTGATGCTGCTGGTAAATTTCACAGTCAGTGGAATCCATTAAAAGAAAACTGAGACCAATCATGAATCAAAAAGAATCTTGCAAATCTTCGGCTACTATTTTTTTCATCTTTGGCGGCACGGGAGACCTTACATCCCGAAAATTAATACCAGCACTATATAATTTATTTCTTGACGATTGGTTGCCAACTCAATGCGCCATCATCGGGATGGGCCGCACCGCCCTTACGGATAAGAAATTTAGGGACGCACTACTTAAGGATGTTAACCAGTTCTCGCGCAGAGGAAAAGCAGAAAAGAAAAAGTGGGATTCGTTCGCTGAAAATATCTACTACCTGGCAGGTGACATTGATAAAGCCGAAACCTATCAGTCACTGGCGAATCAAGTAGACAAGTTTAAGAAGAAATGGGGCACCGCTCCTACCGTCATTAATTATCTGGCAGTAGCACCTCGATTTTTTAGTACCATTAGTTCCCATCTCGCTAAACAAAAAATTTCAACGGATCGCGAGAAGATTAGAATTGTGATTGAGAAACCCTTTGGTCGCGACCTTGCATCGGCAAAAGAACTGAATACATTATTGTCAGGTATCTTTTCCGAAGATCAGATTTACCGCATTGATCATTATCTGGGAAAAGAAACAGTTCAGAATATTTTGGCTTTTCGATTTGCGAACTCCATCCTGGAGCCTTTATGGAATAGAAATTATATCGATCACGTACAAATTTCAGTAACCGAGCAATTAGGCGTTGGTGATCGTGGTGGCTATTATGATGATGCGGGGGCGCTTCGTGACATGGTGCAAAATCATATCCTTCAATTGCTTTGCCTTGTCGCTATGGAGCCGCCTGTAAGTTTTGATGCCGATGAAGTGAGAAATCGAAAAGTGGACGTGCTTAGAGCTATGAGAAAATTCGCAGCAGAGGATATTAAAAAAGGTACCGTTCGTGGACAGTACGCCAAAGGTTGGGTGGAAGGTGAAGAGGTTTCTGGTTACCGGGAAGAAGAAGGAGTAAATAAGGAATCGAATACAGAAACGTTTGCCGCCTTAAAGTTTTATATCGACAACTGGAGATGGCAAGGGGTTCCATTTTATTTGCGTACCGGTAAGCGAATGAATCAATCGGCCTCTATTATTTCCATTCAGTTTAAGGACGTTCCGCATCTGATTTTCCCTACCGAAGCATTAGATGCGTGGCAACAGAATCGACTCATCATCAGCATTCAACCCGAGATGAGCATTCGGTTAGAGGTGCAGGCAAAACGCCCGGGCCTCGATATGATTTTAAATCCCGTTGACTTAGTATTTGATTATAGTGGAACCTATAAGAGTGAAGCACCAGAAGCTTATGAAACATTATTACTTGATGTGATGATGGGTGATCAAACGCTGTTCATGCGTGGCGATCAGGTTGAAGCTGCATGGGAATTGTTGATGCCGATACTTTCGGCCTGGACAGCTAAAAAGAGTATGAGTTTTCCTAACTATTCATCCGGATCGTGGGGGCCAGAGGTGGCCGAAGCACTGATTGCCAAAGATGGATTCCATTGGTTTACAATTTCCATGAAAAATGAAAAAGGATAAGCATTTTAAAATTACATCACCAAGTCTATGATTCACATTTTTGATACCTTAAACACGTTGTTTGAATCTCTTGCTGATTTTGTTGTTTCAAAATCCAAAGAAGCAATTGCACGTGAAGGTAGGTTTTCATTTGTGCTCTCTGGCGGCAGTTCGCCTAAACGTCTTTATGAACTTCTGACTTCCGAAAAATTTAAAAAACAAATTGAATGGACTAAAGTCGATTTCTTTTTTGGCGATGAACGCTACGTACCCGCCACCGATTCCCAAAGTAATTTCTTGATGGCAAAGAAAACACTTTTTGATCCACTGAAAATTTCAGAAAGTCAGATTTATGCTATCCATACAAAATTATCTCCTGATGCGTCTGCCAGCTCCTATCAAAATGATATTCAGTCTTATTTTAAAGACAAGTCAAAATCGTTTGATTTTATTTTATTAGGGTTAGGCGACAATGTACACACGGCATCATTGTTTCCTTATAGCTCCATCCTGCACGAGCAAAATGCTTTTGTGAAAGCTGTATTTGTTGAGGAAGTAAAAATGGATCGCATTACGCTAACGGCTCCCATTATTAATAAATCAAAAACAATTGCTTTTTTGGTGTATGGCGCTGCAAAGGCCGAAGCGATTAAACATGTATTGCTAGACACACCTGATATTGAAAAATACCCGGCACAATTAATTCGACCTGAAAGCGGAGAACTCCATTGGTTTCTGGATCAAGAAGCAGCTAACTATCTCACACAGCTTTAAAATATTTTTCATTGCTATTGCCTGCACGATGGAGCAAGAGATTTGGCTTAGAAAACATTAGCGGCTAATCGTACGTGATGTTCGGCTCCATCGTCTACTAGTGTAATCACATTTCCCGCTGTCTCAACTCCGTCCACGGTAACGTTCATTTTTTCACCGGTAAGAATTCGCACTACCTCAATATGATAGACTGTATTTTTATATCGGTAGTGTACTTTAAATGATGCCCATTCTTCGGGAACACAAGGCGTAAATTTCAGTTTATTTTCCTCCTTTTGTAAGCCCAGAAAAGATTCTATGATTAAACGATACAACCACCCGGCAGAACCAGTGTACCATGTCCATCCGCCACGCCCGGCATGAGGCTCTCGTGAATAAACGTCAGCCGCAAGTACATAGGGTTCTACTTTGTAGATGGCAATATCGTTCGCGGTTTTGCCGTGGTTTATCGGATTGATCATTTTTAGTAATTCCCAAACACGATCATTATCTCTCAACCGCGCGAACGCCATAATCATCCATACAGCGGCATGCGTGTACTGACCGCCATTTTCCCTTACACCGGGTACATATCCTTTTATATATCCGGGATTTAGGTCAGTCTTATCAAACGCAGGCTCCAGCAATTGAATAATGCCTGACTCTTTTTGTACCAAATTTTTATAGGCCGATTCCATAGCCGTGTGAATCAGACTTTCATTTCCGCCACCAGACAAAACCGACCAGCTTTGTGCAATAGAATCAATCTTACATTCCTGATTAGTTTTAGAACCCAATGGTGTTCCATCATCAAACCACGCGCGTTTATACCATTCTCCATCCCACGCATGTTTGTCAATATTTTCTTTTAACTTTTTCGCTTCATTTTTGCAGGTATCCGAAAACACAAGATCATTATATAAACTGGCTGTTTCGGCAAAGTTGTTTAGTATCTCATAAAGAAAAAATGCAAGCCACACACTTTCGCCTTTGCCGTGCTGACCAACTTTATCAAAGCCATCATTCCAATCGCCTGTGCCAATTAAGGGTAAGCCGTGTACTCCAAAATTGAGCCCATGTTTAATGGCGCGAACACAATGATCATAAAGTGTGGCAGGCATATTCGCCATGACTGGAAGATCAAAATAGGATTCTTCTCCCTGATTTAACATACGCCCTTCTAGAAAATCAATGGAAACATCAAGCACTGCGAGATCGCCTGTTTGTTTACTATAATAGGCTGTTACAAACGGCAACCAAAGGTAATCGTCTGAAATGCGGGTACGCACTCCACGGCCGATTGGCGGATGCCACCAATGTTGTACATCACCTTCTTTGAATTGGCGCGATGCACAAAGCAAAATTTGTTCGCGAGCAAGCGCTGGCCGTGTATGAAGCAAGGACATCACATCTTGCAACTGATCCCTAAAACCATAAGCTCCTCCCGACTGGTAAAAGCCGCTTCTTCCCCACAGTCGTGATGAGAGCGTTTGATATGTTAGCCAGCCATTAGTAATAATATTGATGGCGGCATCTGGAGTTTCCACCTGCAAGGCAGCTATGGTTTGGCTCCAATATTTTTTTACTTTTTCTAATGCGTCTGTTGCCATCACCCTTCCCCTGAATTGTTTGGCCATAGCACTTGCTTCATTCGAATCTTTCCCTGCTCCTAACCTGAAAACAATTTCTTGTTCTTCCCCGTGTGCGATAAAAAAAGGAACTTGGATAGCAAGGCATGGATCTAAGGCAAGTCCGAGTTTTCCGGAAAGTTTTAAGCGAGACATGGCATCGGGGTTCTTCAAATTACCGTTACGACCAATAAATTCAGTGCGATCTCCGGTAAAAGTCTTTTTCAAATAATCCACATCAAAAAAAGCGACCCTTTTATTAAACTCTGTGTTGTATTGATTTTTCGCAAACAAGGCTCCGCTATCAGGATCAGCTTCTGTATGAATATGCATAGCCGTTTTCGTTCTGTTATCGCCTAACACCAACTCCATATAACCCGTAGCAGATAAGTTTCGTGATCTTCCCGATTGGTTGCGTACTTTTATTACCGTGAATTTAATTGCCGATACGAGATCAACATACACCGTCATTTCTGAATAAATTCCATCTTCAATATGTTCAAAAACACTATACCCAAATCCATGACGGGTAAGATAAGGTGACAGACCTCCAGCAGGCAGCATTGCTGTTGACCAAAAATGGCCGCTCTCTTCATCTCTTAAATAAAAGGCCTCTCCACTGGTATCTGAAACAGGATCGTTGCTCCATGAGGTAAGCCTTAATTCGTGTGCATTTTCAGTCCATGAATAAGTCGATCCACTTTCTGAAATAACCGTTCCGAAATTTGGATTCGCAATTACATTAACCCAGGGCGCAGGCGTTTTAATATTGCTATCTGTTATAATAACATATTCTTTTCCATCGGGTGAAAACCCTCCCAACCCATTAAAAAAGATCAGATCTTTTGGTTGAGGAATGGCTGTTAATATAAGTGGATATGCCTTACTTTTATCAATCAATGGAATGGCCACGCTGGCAAGCTCTTTTCTATTAACATGGTCTGCTAAAGTTCCGCCACTATCGGAAATAATAATACGGGCTACTGTTTGAAATAAAATACGATCTTCGTTTGATATCTGATCCAAGGCTCTTAAAAAAATACCGCCCTTCGTGCCATTAAATTCTGTAGGTATAAGCGACTGTATATCGTTTTGAAAAACCTGCCGATACCCGTTGTGCTCTTCATTCCAGATTACCAGGTCTACCACGAGCCCTTTTAAGCGCCAGTAGGCGTGTGCTTGTATCAATTGCTTTACCAACTGCTTGTTGTGCTGATTTTCAACTTTTAAAAGTACAATTGGTAAATCTCCTGAAATAGCATAGCCCCATAAACCCGATTGTTGCCGGTGGTTGTTGATGAGAATGGCAGGATCGGCACGAAACAAATCATTGGCAAATAGAATAGAACTTGCCAAACGTGTATATAACTGAACATCCCCATCCGAGGCATTTATTTGACGAAGCACCACCTGATTATGTGTCCAGGCCATTTCAAACACACGGTCTTTATGAGCTTTATTATCCTGATATTTATTAATCAAGCCCAGGCAAATTTCTTTTGTTTTAGCAATGCCGGTAACCATATTAATAGAAATAGTTTCTTCAGGCTCAAGGGTTATTCTAAAACGGATGGCAACAATTGGGTCTAACACCGATCCTTGGCTGCCGCTAAGCTTACCCGGATGGTTCATCGCTTGCGGATTGACGATTGAGTTGCCATGACCAATAAATTTCATTCTGTCTGTTTCAAAGGATATTTCTTCAACAGCTTTTCCCGCTGCTTCCATCAAATGGAACATCCACGGATCTCGTTCTTCTGCAGACCTCGGCCTACGGGTGCAAAGGATTGTTTTTTGATGCGGGATAATTTCTGTTTGAACAAAAAGATTGCTGAAAGCCGGAGCTATTAAATCGGATGCAGCAGAAGCAAGCACTACTTCTGCATAGCTGGTAAACTCAAGTGTTTTGCGAATGTCAGAACAGTTTGTTACGTGTAATCTACGCATCTCTATATCATCTTCGGGCGAAACGACAATTTCTGTGTGTACCTCTATTTCATTTTGGGTGATATGAAAATCTACACGGCCCTGTGAATAGGCTACTTCATATTTTTCTGTTTTTTTAAGTGTGGGCTGATAGGTATTAGACCAAAAGGTTTCACTTTCCAAATCGCTGATGTAACAAAAAGTACCCCAGTTATCGCACGTAACATCTTCGCGCCAGCGAGTAATTGCAAGATCATTCCAGCGACTGTATCCACCGCCTGCATTGCTGATCATTAAATGATACTTTCCATTGGATAATAATTGCACCTCAGGCACTGATGTGTTTGGCGTGTTAAGTATTCGCGATTCATGGCCACTCGCTGCATAATTAATATCCGCTATGTCTGTAGTGTGTGCAAAGAAGGAAGTTGCTTTTGGAATCCTTTCCTGTAATAATAAAAGTGTTGCTTTAAATTGTGGTTCCGATTCAAACCTTTTTTGCATCGGTTTATCCTGAAGGAGGTAGGCTAAGGATAATAAACTCATTCCGTGGTGATGCGCCATATAAGAATAAACTATCGCGCTGGCTTGCCCCCGTGGCAAACGCGATGGCGTGTAATCGATTGCTTCATAAAACCCAAACTTTCCTTCTAGTCCTTTTTTATGAAGTAGCTCCAAGTTTTCACATGCCTTTTCAGGCGCTACCATCAGTGCCAACGCAGATGCATAAGGAGCAATTACGGTGTCTTCTTCAAGTCCACGTTTCAAGCCAAGGCCTGGAGCACCAAAGGCACGATATTGATAGTTGGAACTTGCGTTGATCATGTTGTAACCCGATTCCGATATGCCCCAGGGCAAGCCTGCTTTTTTGCCATATTTAATTTGCCACGCCACTGCTGACTTGCTGCTTTGATCAAGCAACGTATTTTCAAAAGTAGGCATTACTAAAAGTGGCATTAGGTATTCAAACATAGAACCACTCCACGATAAAAGTATGGAGCTGCCGTCTATGTTGGTTAATAAGCGACCTAATGCAAACCAACTTTCTTCCGGAAGTTTGCCTTGAGAAATACAAACAAAGATGCATAGCCGCACTTCGGAAGCGAGCAAATCATAATAGCTTAGATCTATATGGTGTTCCTGCACATTATAGCCAATAGTAAAATGGTTGCTTGATCGATCATACAGAAAATTCCATTCCATATCGGCTAACGCATTACATTGCCGGGCGAGTTTTTCAGATGCTGTAATTAATTCGACTGTTTGATCAATTGATTTTTTTAAAGCGACTTGCATTAATTCAAACCAATCATTTCCATCTGCAGCATGCTTCTTTTGTTTATTCACTGCAGCTTGCAATTCTTTTGCCTTTTTGACGAACTCAATACATGTAATGTTTACATCAGGAAAAATGATATTGAATGCAACCGGTGCAGACTTCAATAAGAACCAAGGTAAAAAAATCAACACCTGCTGATGTACCTCTTCCAATTGAACAACAAGCAGTTGCTTCCATCGGTATGTTTCGCCATTCGGGTCGGTATCAAGTTTTTCACATAAAAGATGAATTTTGTTTTTTACTCCTTCGTGCAGTTGTTGCGTTTCATTTAAAGTAGGTAGTTCCGTATTGCAGATTGTGTTCAAGTCGATTATAATTTGCTCGCACAGCTTAACATTATCTTCTGCTAGCGTATCCGCCAGTACATGTACAGTATCACGAAGACCCTTGAATAAATTTATACTAAGAATTTTTTGATGCGGTAAGGACAATAATCCCTGCCTTAATACCAGCAAATGACCAGCAAGATTTCCGCTATCAACGGTGGAAATATATTTTGGGTTAAGTGGCCTCAGCGTTTCCGTATCGTACCAATTATAGAAATGGCCATTAAACCGCACCATTTTTTTCATGGTGTTAATCGTATTAGTTGTTCGTTCTATAAACTGGTTAGTTGTTATATAGCCAAAGTCGCAGGCGCTTAAGTTGGCAAGCAATGATAGACCAATATTGGTGGGGGAAGTGCGATGCGCTATTTGTTCTACTGGTTGTTCCTGATAATTATCGGGTGGCAACCAATTGTCGGCAGCAACAATAAAATGCTCAAAGAAACTCCAGGTTTTTCTGGCAAGCTTTTGAAGAAAAATATTTTGATCACTGGTAAGTATGGTAACCTGTGCTTTTAAAGGTTTACTTACAAACCAGGTAATAAATGGCGCAATGAGCCACAGGAGCAATACAGGCGCTGCTATCAGTAACTTTTGAGGTGCAAAAATTGCTAAAAATGTAAAGACAACTATCGTAAGAATAGGGTCTATCCACATAGCAGAATACGAAACTCGTAAACTGGATTGATTTGCCTCTACTACGTGGCTGCTCGGGTTCCATTCCAGCAGATTTTTTTTTATAATGATCATTCTCCACAGTGTGCGCACGATGGCGACAAGATTTACGTAAGCTTCGTACGGGAGACAAATGAGTGTGAATAAAGTTTTGACGGTAATGTCTTGCAGATTTTGCAAAGAATTTTTAACGTGGTATTTTAATACAACATCTTTTGGTTTTCGGAGGGCATCCCAAAGTGATGCAATAAAGATTGGGAAAACAATAATTGCAGAAACGGCAATCGTCCAGAATAAAGCAGCCGGAAGAACAAGCCATGCCAATAACAATAATGCTGTTAGCGCAATGGGTATAAGACTTCGCCTGATATTATCAACTATTTTCCAGCGGGATAATAAAGATATAGGGTTTTTGCACAAGTGCTTTTCCGGGCAGCCAACCCATGGCAAAATCCAGGAAAAAATTTGCCAGTCGCCACGTATCCAACGCAATCGCATTTTCATATCTGCGCGGTAGGTTGTTGGGTATTTCTCAAACAGTTGAACATCGCTTAATAGCCCTGAGCGGATGTAGCAACCTTCTAACAGATCGTGACTAAGAATGCGATTTTCTAAAAATCTTTTAGTAAGAACTTTTTGAAATATATCAACATCATATATTCCTTTTCCAATATATGAACCCTCTCCAAATAAGTCCTGATAAACATCTGAAGATGCACGTGTATAAGGATCAATACCGGGTTCATTTCCATGCATTCTCGCATATCTTGAACCGGTTATGTCTGGCAAACTAACGGTTACCCTGGGCTGCAGTATTCCATATCCTTTTGTTACACGCTTCTGTTTTTCATCATACCAGGCAACGTTCAACGGATGTGCCATGGTTCCTATTAACTTCCATGCGGAATTAAGCGGTAACTGTGTATCGGCATCTAACGTAATAACATATTTTATTTTCGGGAAGATAGATTGATCGCCTATAATCAATGAAAAATATTCTTTTGCCGTTCCCTTTAATAAAGAATTAAGATCTGAAAGTTTGCCTCGTTTTCTTTCATAGCCCATCCACACATTATCTTGTTGATTCCATTTTCTGGGTCTGTGAAAAAGAAAGAACAGATCCTTATTTTCTCTTTTATATTTTTTATTGAGTGCTTCAATTCCATTTTTTACGGTCGCTAAAAGCAGTTGGTCATCCGGAAGAATTTCGCTCGAAGCATCGATAAAATCTGTTAACAAACTAAAATATAAATGATCATTTCTATTTGCCAGAAACCTTACCTCCAGCGCCTCTACTAAATTCTCTATTTCAGTAACCGTAGTAAGCATAGATGGAATGACAACCATTGTACTGGATGAGCGCGGTATTTTTTCGGAGTAATCCATTCTTGGCAGAAGATTTGGCTTTACCAGCAACGTAGCAAAAAAATTAACAACAGAAACGGCAAGCTGGCTGGCACATAAAAGTGCAAGAATAATCACGAACAGCAGCAGCCATAAATTTTGTGTCTCTGTATTTACTTTAAAGAAAATGGCGGCACTTATTCCGGTGGTTATTAATAAAATTGATAATATGTAAATAGGGAAAGCATATCTTTTGATACTATGCAAAAACATTTGAGTGGCCGGCACGCGCATGTTGGCTATTTTTTTTGTTTGCGCTACACCTTGCCCTATCAGGTAGTAGCCAACATGTGCAGCGCGTTGATCACTTTCTGGTAGCGGCTTATTCTCATTCATTAATTGAATGGCGATACCCGCAATTGCCTCCTCACTTAAATTACTTTTCTTCGAAATGCTTTCCACAACATGACGATAGCGGTCACGGGTAGCAAAATCCATCTGCCCATAAACTGCATCATGATCTTGCAGAAGTATTTTTTCAACAATGCTGTGTGATTCAACAAAGGTTCTCCAATCCATTGCTCCCAGTAATCGAAGGCTGCCAATGCTGTTGCTTATAGAGACCTGGTCTGCAGCTTGTTTTTGATTTTCAGCATTTACCAACTCGGCACCCGTTAATCCGCTTCCCGATAATTGCTGTTCAATCCAGTTAAGCACTAAGGCCAAGTCAGGACCTTTGCCCCGTAACTGGCGAATTAATTCGGAAACAAATGCGCCCACAATTGGAGGATTGGACCGCGCCATATCAGCTATTACCAGAATGAGGTCTTTAGGCTCTTTCTCGGTAGTCTCAATCATTTTCACAGTCCAGTAATCAGCAAGATTCCGATCCACCTTGTCAACAGCAATACGGTCCGATATTCTACGAATATTTTCAATCAACGCCAACCGAAGCATAATGGGAATAGACCACAATTCACCCAACTTTAAAGGAGTAATTGTTTGATAAGCTCTAATGAACTTACCAAGGCTTTCAATGTCAATGCGTCCGTCACTATGTGATATAATCTGAAGTACCAGATCATAGCTACGTGTATGCCCGGCTGAGTTACCGACCCATAATTGTGGAAGGTCTTCACTGTAATTTTTAGGAAAATGTGTTTTGGCGATGCGGATATGTTCTTCAATAAGATAGAAATTATCGATTAGCCATTCTCCGGCAGGCGTTACCTCATAGTTTTTTTTTATCGAACCGGTTAACAGTTTTCGTACTTCTTGTAAAGTATTTTCATTGTTTGCAAGCCGTTTTAGCAAATGGTCTTTTGCGGGCTTTGTGTTTACTTTATGTCTTGCAGCGAGCGTCTTACCAAAATGTTCCAGTTGATCAGCACTGAATAGTTCTTCTCGCAGCGGCTCTTCGTTTAAGTAGTTGAGTTTAGCATCACTTACCTGAAAAAAGGCTCGCATATTCGATATGAGCTCATGTGCTGTGGGAATCAATTTTAATTTCATACGTTCGTTTACTTCAACTCTAAAGCAGCATTCACACTAGTTTGTGCCGCATCAATAATTTTTTTTAGGTGATCTTTGCTCAAAAAACTTTCCGCATAGATTTTATAAATAGCTTCTGTTCCGGAAGGACGTGCTGCAAACCATCCGTTTTCTGTTGTTACTTTTAATCCACCTATTGGTGCATGGTTTCCGGGGGCATTGGTTAAAATGTTTGTAATTTTTTCTCCGGCCAGGTCTTTGTTTTTTACTTGTGAAGCGGTGAGATTTTTCAATTTATCTTTTCGTTCGGCAGTTGCCTTTGCTTCAATACGGTCATAAAAAGGTTCGCCAAATTCTTTTGTGAGTTCATTGTATATTTTGCCGGGATCCTTTCCAATCTTTGCAGTGATCTCGGCTGCGAGCAGCGCGGGAATAAATCCATCTTTATCTGTAGTCCAAACTCTGCCATTCAATCTTGAAAAAGAAGCGCCTGCACTTTCTTCACCACCAAAACAAAGTGACGTATCGAACAAACCATCAACAAACCATTTAAAGCCAACAGGTACATCATAAACTGCTCGTCCTAATTTTGCTGCAATGCTATCAATGAGTTGGGTGGTGACAACCGTTTTACCAATAGCTGCGGTTTTACTCCAGTGTGGTCGATGCTGAAGTAGATAAAAGATGGCTACTGATAAATAATGATTGGGATTTAACAACCCCGAACTTTTGGTAACAATTCCATGTCGGTCATGATCGGTATCGCAGGCAAAAGAAATATCATAATCGTCTTTCATCGCAATCAGTCTTTGCATAGCGTAAGGCGAAGATGGATCCATGCGAATTTGCCCATCCCAATCAACCGTCATAAAACCAAAAGCTGGATCTACTATTTTGTTTACGACAGTCAAATTGAGTTTATATCGTTCTGCAATGGGTTGCCAATAATGCACACCGGCACCACCCAGCGGATCAACACCGATACTGATCTTCGAATCACGAATCACATCCATGTCTATTATATTTTCAAGATCATTAATATATGTATTCAGATAATCATAGCGGTGTGTTGTAACAGCATTCAATGCCTTGGTAAATGAAATTCTTTTTACTACTTGAAGATTTCTTTGCAGCAATTCGTTTGCTTTCGCTTCAATCCAATTAGTAACAATACTGGACGCGGGCCCGCCATTGGGTGGATTGTATTTAAACCCACCATCATCTGGTGGGTTATGAGAGGGCGTAATAATAATGCCATCAGCTAAACCATTTTTTCGCGCGGAATTGTATTGTAAGATAGCATGAGAGACCACCGGTGTTGGCGTGTACTCATCTCCATCGGCAATCATAACATCAACATTATTGGCGGCCAACACTTCCATCGCGGAAGCAAAAGCAGGTGCAGAAAGCGCATGTGTATCAAAGCCAAGGAATAGTGGGCCGTCAATTTTTTTTTCTTTACGATAAAAACAAATGGCTTGCGTGATAGCAAGAATATGATTTTCATTAAAAGAGTTTTTTAATGCTGATCCGCGATGGCCGGAAGTGCCAAATGAAACGTGTTGATCGTTTACAGTAGTATCTGGTATACCCGTGTAATAGGCAGTAACAAGCCGAGGAATATTGACAAGTATGCTTCGTTGTGCGGGCTTTTCCGCTAAAGGAGATATTTCCATTATTCAACTATTTTGTTCCGCAAATTTATTTTCGACAGTCTTGCTATTTTAAGATAATTAATCCCTTGTTCTTTTTCATTTGTTTAATTGCCCGTTTGTTTATTGCGTGCCTCCACCCGAGCATTCTTTTTATCAAATCCAATAACGGTATCCCTTATTGCTCATGTAATAAACCCGGTAACGCCCCATTGTGCAGAAACGAATTTCTTTTTCTCCGGTTAGG
>JBBSBG010000028.1:0-16849 GCA_038251495.1 Cytophagales bacterium | reverse complement strand
GCATTGCTAGGGAAGGTGAGTACTTAACCTCGTTTTTCTGTTATACATTTAGTGATAATAGTTACATTATTCACACATCAGTTTATGTTTCTGCGTTATATTCTTTACTGATCAATTCAAAGTACTGCTAACCGATTTTGCCATCATCAACTCTTCATTAGTAGCAATAACATATACGTTTACCTTACTGCTATCGTTTGAAATCAGTCGTGCATTTTTATGGTTTTTCTCCTCGTTTAAAATGAGGCCTGCATATTTAAAACCAGAACATATTCGGGAGCGGATTACGGATGAATTCTCGCCAATACCGCCAGAAAAAACCAACGTATCCAATCCGCCCAAAGCGGCTGTGTAAGCACCAATGTATTTTTTGATTTGATAACAAAAGATGTCAATCGCCAAAGCAGCACCTTTATTTTCATTCTCTTGCTGAAGCAACTGATGCATATCGCCACTTAAACCGGAAATGCCTAATAAGCCCGACTGGTGATTGATCAAATCATTAAAAACTTTAGCATTCATTCCTTGCTGCATTAAATACCAGGCCACACTCGGATCAAGATCGCCACTTCTGGTGCTCATTACCAGACCACCTGCTGGCGTAAAGCCCATGGAGGTATCGATGCATTTACCACCTTTAACTGCGGCTAAACTGGCACCACTTCCAAGATGTGCCAAAATAATTTTTCCGTTTACTTCTGTTCCATCTTGCTTGCTCAACTCCTCCATCAGGTAACTATACGAGATGCCGTGAAAGCCATAGCGCTGTATGCCTTGACCGTAATATTTTTTTGGAATGGCAAATATTTTGGCAACCAGTGGAATGGTGGTGTGAAAGGCCGTATCAAAACAGGCAACCTGAATGAGCTGTGGATGTTTTTGTTTTAGCAATTGAATGATCTCAATTTCTGTAGGCAGGTGATCGGGATCATAATCCGTGATGCTGTTTAATTCTTTAAGCAAACCGTCTGTTACAACCTCTGCTTCTGTATGCTTCATGCCATGTATAATGCGATGACCAATTGCTTTTACATTAGGAAACCATTGTTGCTTTTCCAGCCAATCAATCAACGAAAGTATGGCTGTATGAAAGTTAGAAGCATCAATCGCTACTTCGCTCTTAGTGTTGTTTTGGTGGATGGTAAATAGCGCATCTTTCAAACCAATGTGCTCAATCTTGCCTGAAAGATTTTGTTGCAATTCAACAGCCATTGTGTAAAAGGCGATCTTGATACTGGATGAACCTGCGTTGATTGTCAATATGCAATCGTGAACGCATTGAAAACGCTTTCCGGTTTGATTGGCAATCCTAAAGCACTTAAAGAATCGCAGGTTGAAATAAAGTTTGAATGGCAAATACTTTTAATATCTAGCCCTGTGGCAACATCTACAAATAGTTGCACATCATCAATGTACACCACTTCGTCCGCAGATACCGCTGCGAGATCAAGCCCCAACTCAAAAATTCTTGTATCCGGCTTTCGTATATGAACATAGCAGGAGGAAACAAAAAAATCAATGAATGTATTGAGCTTAAAACTATGTATACGATAAGCATTCAGTTCTCTTGCTTCATTGCTTAGAGCCACTATTTTCAAATTGTATTGCTGCTTCAGACTTTTTATAAAGGCAATCATTTCTACGTTTGGAGTTGTTATTGAGAACATGAAATCGCTGAATTCATCGAAAGAAAAATTCCTTTTTTGATAACCCAAACCCGATCAAGGTATTCCTCAAGTGTTAGATGTCCTTGCTCATAGGGAGCAAACATGATGCTGTGGCGTTCATCCAACTCCTTTGCATCCAACTTAAATTTTTCAGCAGCCTGATGCCTGAAAACGTGCCCCATCCATTGGAGACCAATACGCCTCCGATATCGAGGAACAATATGGTGATCTTTTTTTTAGGCATTTTATAATTTAATAGTATGTGGGCATGGCACGCCAGTACACTCCATTGGCACAGAAGCCTTCAAAGTGATTTCAGTATTTAAAACATTGACGTAAAGTTTCAAAAAACCGGAACCGGAATTGTTACACAATTCCTTCAATGAGTTGTATCTATCTCGCCTTCTTGCAAGAATGGGTAAAACGCGTTGGATATTTATATCTTGAGACAAATTCAACTACCAACGAATACTTCTTTTGAGAATTTAAATCTTTATGTGTTACAATTTTCCCTTGCATTTTACTTTTTAAAGTCTTTCCATGTGAACGCTATGGGCAAAGCCTTTTGCAAAAGTGACAATGCGTTAAGTAGATATACTTGAAAATATACACCATAGAATAAGCATATTGCGGAGTCCAAAATAATCCAAGTTCCAAAGGCTACAATTATGGCATTACGAGCCCAAACTTCCTTTTTCTTAAAGGGATACCACGCAATAAATGCTAATAAAATATAACAGCAGGCTATTGTGCCTCCTAATGGACCAGATACAAATGCTTTAAAAGGTTGTACTTCCTGAGGCGTGTCTGATAGTTGCCAAAATACTGCGGCTATCGCATGATTGTAAGGTGCAAACAATGGATTGTCACCATATATGGCAAATGTAATCCCAAATGTTGCGAATGCCAGACTGCTGAAAAACAGCCATTTTTGCCAAAAGTTAAAAGTATTTATTCGTTTCATGAGTTACCTTTTTTACCGGAACCGCTCAAGCTGGGTCAAGTCTTCCGCCTTACCTTTTGAATGGTTTAGAGGCGTATGTGAGGCACTTGTGCCTAGAAAGAGAGATTGAAAAATTCGAGAAATAATTAACGTGCTTCACACAATCTGTTTTTCAAACACTACGGTCTCGGTTTCAGCGCCTAATCTGGTATTTGAACAGTAAACCGCTTTACATCGTGAGTTACAGGTTCGACAGTAATAATTTTTGCAAAATGATTTTCCATTTCGTTTATCAAGGATTGCCAGTATGGGTTACTTAACAAAATTAAGCATGTCTTGAGCGTTGGTCATTATAACTATTTTATCACCTTGCATTACAATAGGAGCCTTTAGTATCTCAGGATTGTGCACTAATAATGTCAGCCAATCACTCTCCGATAAGTCTTCCACTTTCCCAAATTTTTGAGAAAAATCCGGATCTTCTGTATTCACTAAATCCCGTGCATTGATCCGCATTTTAGATGTCAATTCTGCCCAATGAGTAGGGGTTAGCTTCACATGTGCCAGGTCTATGTCATGAACAGGTATATTTTCGGCTTGTGCCAAAGCCAAAATTTGACGGCCGATGTGCTCATGAGAATGATAAATCAGCGTTATTTCTTTATCAGAGTTAGCGAGTGTCATAGTAATTATTTTGCGTGAACGTGCAAATATTAAATCTGGTCTGTTGAGCATCTAAAATTTTAGAGTCTCTAACTTCCAACAGTTGCCGTTGTTATGTCTTGTTTTCAATTGTTTGGACGCTTTCTCTCACTTATCATTGATTAGGAAATGACGGCTATAAAGGTGATTCTCCTGTGGTTCAGGAGTGTTACATATTCACGAAGAATGCTTACATAAACTACAAATGGCATGTTTTTGAGTAACTGATTGCATCAACCAGATAGCAATTTATTATTTTAAAATTGTTTTATAACTATGATCTTGGGTTACAGGGTAGATTGGATTATGGGTTGTTGGCTTCAAGTCAATTTAGTGATTAATATTTATTGGTTTTTTCGCAGCACGTGATTATTTAATGATTCTCTATTATCTGCTTTTTTTTAGTGCTTCAAATCCCGAAATGACATCAAACAATTCTTCGTCAATCAAGCCTTGCCGCAGTTGATGATATTGATGATTCAGATGATCCAATAATTCTTCGATATTTTTCTCTGCCCGTTGCATGGCTATCAGCCGACTAGAATTTTCACTTGCCAAAGACTCGGCACACGCCCGGAACAGGGAGGCAAAAAGATATTCGTGAATGAGAGCTAATAGTGTGTCTTGCTTGCTGCCAGCTACTTGAGGGATAAGCGTTGTAGGCCAGTGCAAATCCAAAAAACGTTGTTTCCATTTTTCATTTAAGGGTAACAATTGTTGTACAACGGGTGTGTACCCTATTCCTGTTTTTGGTTTGTTATGAAAAACATAGACTCCATTGAAAAGTTCACTTTCAATACCTTCTTCACTGCTAACAAGAATTTGGCTTACCAATGGTGTAATCGCCTTCACGGCACTTGGCACTGTAAAGTGTTTCGTAATAGGGAAGTTCATATCTAACAATTTCAATTCTACGCGCTGCCCGATTACCCATACTTCTTTTGCGCCTGGTAGATCATCTATGCTGGCTTTCACAAAATCAGCAAGCGTATCATTAAACTGTCCCACAAGTCCCTGGTCAGATCCAAAAACAATTGCACATTGCAGTGGCTGCTTCTTTTTTTGTACAGTTGCATTGCTAGTTAAACCGCTTGCTTGCTTCGCTCTGAAATAGGCGAGAATGCCTAACCCAACAGTTCGGTTATACTCACTTAGAGAACTCACTGCCAATTCATACTGACCAATATTAGAAGCGGCCATCGCCTTCATGGTACGCACTACAGATTTTAAATCTCCTGCACCGTTAAGTTTTTGCTGCAGATTGGCTAAGGTTTCCATTACATTTTATCGTTTTTGTAATTGCTGACAACCACTGTATTGACTTTACTTTTTAGCCTCTTGCCTATTTTTACTAACTCGTACCAACTAACAGATACAAAACCTATGGCTATACAAATAAAAACCTGTGCTGTATCGATCATGCCAAACTTGAAGAATTTTGTCAATGGTGGAACAAATAATAAGAGCGCTGTGATACTAATAGTGATTCCAATAATCAGTAAAATCAAATTGTTTTTGTATCTCAACGTAGTGAAGATTGAATAATAAAAAGAGCGATTTACCAGCGTTAAAAAAATATTAGCCGCTATCAACACGGTGAACACAATGGTTCGTGTATGCGCTTCATCAAAGCCTTGATAAACGGAATATTGATAAGCAAACAAAGTGCCTGCGGTAATGGCCAATCCTTGAATGATACTGGTTGTTAGTTCTTTCCAATTGAAAAAAGTAGTAGTAAAGGGTCTTGGTTTTTGAGACATGGTATTTTTCTCCATGGGTTCATTTTCAAAAATGATTGAGCAGGTTGGCCCCATTATTAGTTCAAGGAAAATGATATGCACAGGCGAAAAAATATTTGGATAAACCCACCCCAGTGCCAATGGAATAAAAACCGTAAGTATAATGGGTATGTGAATAGATATGATGTATTGAATTGCTTTTTTAAGATTGGTATAAATTTTCCTACCCATTGCTACAGCGTCCACCATTTTTGATAGATCGTCTTCTAACAAAATCAGAGAAGCGGCTTGCTTGGCTATTTCTGTTCCTTTTTTTCCCATTGCAATACCAATGTGTGCTGCTTTCAAAGCAGGCCCGTCATTTACGCCATCGCCTGTCATGGCAACAATTTGATTGTTTGCCTTTAACGCATTAATTATTCTAAGCTTCGCTTCGGGAAACATTCTTGTAAAAATGTTTGTTTCGTTTACTTTGTCTTTCAATTCAGTATCAGATAACTGCATCAATTCATCGCCTGTCACGCTTTGCTCATACCCTCTAAAAGCAATTTGTTGCGCAATAGCTGTGGTGGTTGCAGCATTGTCGCCAGTGATGATTTTTACGGCAATTCCTGCTTTGTAAAAGTTTTCTAACACCTTATTGATGTTCTTCTTTGGCGGATCGTAAAAGGCAACTATTCCTTTGAATACAAAAGGGATTTCTTGCTGTGTCTTGGGGAAATCACTGCCGTCAAAATAACTTTCACCAACAGCTAAAACTCGATAGCCTTCAAGGGTTATGGCTTGTATGGCTTTATTAATTTGTTGCGTTTCTGTTGACGTCAAATCGCAAACATTCATCAACGCTTCAGGCGCTCCTTTGGCCGCTATAATTCTTTTACCCAAATTGTTTTCAAAAATATGTGTCATCATGGGCGGCTTTCCACTCAACGGATATTCATGCACCATCTTAAAATCAGGGCGTTCGTCTTTCTGCATTAAGTTGGCGTAGGCATTGTGTAATGCTATTTCCATAGGGTCAAATGGTATGGGTTCACTCGCCCACATTGCAATTGTAATTAGTTTTTTTTCATCGTCTGTTTGTTGCTCTTCGAGGTTGGAAATATGTTGAGTTGAGAGAACAAATAGCTTTGCCAAACTCATTTTATTCTCCGTAATGGTTCCTGTTTTATCCGTGCAGATTACGGTAGCACTGCCTAATGTTTCAACCGTTTTCATTTGCTTTACCACAATTCCCATTTTCATCAACCGCCATGCACCAATTGCCATAAAGGCGCTAAAGGCCATGGGGATTTCTTCCGGTAAAATACTCATCGCCAGCGTGAGTGCTTTTAGCAAACTATCCAGTAACTCGTATGAATGAAAGTAATTGATCGCCCAAACCACTAAGAAAACTATCGCTCCCGCAATGACCAGTTTTTTTACAAAATTGTTTATTTGATTTTCTAATGGAGTTTTTTCCTCCTTAATGCTTTCCAGGCTTTTGCCAATTTTTCCTAATTTAGTTTCGTTGCCAATACTTTTAATGGTTACAATCGCTAGTCCACTTGCAACGGTGGTGCCCTTATAAATTAAGTTATCTTCTTTGCCTTTGTCTTTAAAGACAGATAAAGATTCACCCGTAAGAATTGATTCGTTAACAGAGAAATCGTTGGAATGAACAATGATACCATCGGCTGTAATTGAGGTTCCTTCTTCTACCATCAAACTATCACCCACTACAAGGTCTTCACTGTTTATTTCTTCCACCTTCCCATTTCGAATTACTTTGCAAGTGGGTTGCGTCAGGCTTTTTAGTTTTTGCAAAGCATTGCGGCTTCTTGAATCCTGGAATAAGGAAATTACAGAGACAATAATAATGGCTGACACAAGAAAGATTCCGTCACCTGGTTTACCACTTACAAAATAAATAAGTGATGCCAACAGCAATAAAATAATCATTGGCTCTTTTGCCAATTTCTTTATCGCATCTAAAATGGTGCTTTCCTGTTTATAGTTTAATTTGTTTTGTCCAAATTTTTCCCTCGAAAGATTAACCTGGTCACTCGTTAAACCTGGAATATTGAAATTATCTAAAAGCATAGTTATAGAGTGTTTTAGCTCACCGAGGATGATCCTTTTGGATTATTATAAATTTCGTCATTCTTTGTTTATGGTGCTGCCTTTTCTTCTGGGTTACTTCCCTCGCTTTCATCCTTTACAATCTCAAAAGACGAAAGTGTTTTTTTTGCCAGATCCAAAATAGCATCCTTATCCGCGTCACTTAATGTATGGTCCGAAAACAACCGTTTGATAACTTCAGCATCAAGTTCTTCACACGCTTTTAGCAGACCTGCCTCAGCCGCTTGAATTTTTTGAAGAGGAATGGCATCAAAGTACCCGGTCGTAAGAGCTAGCAACACCACAATTTGTTCTGCGGCTGAGAGCGGCTGAAGTCTTTCTTGCACTAACCAAGCACGAATTCTCTTTCCGTGCTCAATAGTTTTTCGGGTGTGTTCATCAAGCCTTGTGCCGAAGCGTGCATAATTTTCTAACTCTTCAAATTGGGCATACGCAAGTTTTAAGTTTCCTGTTACAGAACGATAGCTTGGTAACTGCGCCTTTCCACCCACGCGCGAAACTGACTTACCAACATCTACTGCAGGCATAATTCCCAATTCAAATAATTTGGGAGAAAGATAAATTTGTCCATCCGTAATTGAAATCAGATTTGTTGGAATGTAGGCTGATATATTTTGTGCCTCGGTTTCAATGATGGGTAAAGCTGTTAGCGATCCACCACCAAGTTCATCACTAAGATGTGTTGATCGTTCCAGTAATCTGGAATGGATGTAAAAAATATCTCCTGGAAAAGCTTCCCGCCCCGGAGGTCTTCTTAGTAATAAGGATAGCTCGCGATACGCGCGGGCATGGTGGGTGAGATCATCATACACGATAAGCACATCACGACCCTTCTGCATAAAATATTCAGCAATACTGGTGGCTGCATACGGTGCAATGTATTTCAAGCCCGGTGGATCATTTCCTTCCGTAACCACTACTACCGTATAGTCCAATGCACCCTTTTCTTTCAAGTTGGCAATGAGCTTCGCGACAGTGGATGCACGCTGACCGATGGCGCAATACACGCAGACCATATTTTTATCAGCTTGGTTAATGATAGTATCAATGGCAATGGATGTTTTGCCTGTTTGTCTATCGCCCAAAATCAATTCACGTTGGCCGCGACCAATAGGAATCAATGCATCAATTACTTTCAATCCTGTTTGTAGTGGTGCAGAAACAGGCGCACGGTCCATAATGGCAGTGGCCGTGCGTTCGATGGGAAGTCGCTGCTCATACAGAATAGCACCTTCTCCATCTACCGGCTCACCTAATGGATTAAGAATACGACCAATCAATGCTTCGCCTACCGGAATATCCATCACTCGGGCAGTTCGTTCCGCTTCGTCACCAACCTGTAACAGCGAGTCATCTCCAAGCAGAATTACGCCAATCTCATTTTCGTCTATGTTGTAAGCAATGCCAAACAGATTTTCAGGAAATTTTAAAAGCTCTTCAAATCCTACGGCTGGCAAACCAGATACTTTAACAATTCCGGCCGACACGCTCGTTACATAACCTACCTCGCGAGGCGCAAACGAAAAGGCATACTTTTCTCTTGCCTCATGTAATTGAGTAAAAATATCAGCACTGCTATGATCAGTTTTGGTTTCAGACATTTTCTTTTTTCACTACTGGAGGAACAACTTGTGTATGATTTTTTTTAGAAATGGTTTCCTCAAATGCACGAAGGTATTCCGAAATGCTCCACGCAAGTTTATATTCATGCGTGCTTAATTCAATACCCCCAATCAATGCGGGAGTCACTTCAAATTTTAATGTAGTATTTGTGGCCAGCACTTCATCGATTGTCTGCTTCAACTCTTGCTGTTCTTTTTCTGGCAGTGTTATAGCACTTCGCACTACAAGTGGATCAGCGTTTTTTGTAAATGCTGCTTTCAATTCTTTCAACTCCTTTTCTTGTAACGATTTCAATCGCTTGATAAATGCTTGCGTCAATTGTTCTTCCAACCCAACAGAGGCAAGGTCGGCCAGGGCTTTGCGCGAAATAGCAAAAACTTCAGTTTTGATTTTTCGCGTGAGTTCCAATTGCTGATTATGCTGTTGTTCTTTTGCGGCTTCTGCTAATTTTTTAGATAACCCCGCTGCATCAGTGCGTGCTTGATCCAAAAGTTTTTGGCGCTCTTCTGCCATCTCTGAATCCACCTTGTCTGTTCGTTCTTTCTTTTGCTGATCGAATGTGCGATTCTTTTGCTGAAAGTCATCTTGCTCTTTTTTCGCTTCTGCCTTTTTTGCTTCTGCTTCCTTCAATTGTGTTGCAATTTTGTTTTCACGTTCGTCAATAGCTTTCAGAATGGGTTTATAGAGAAACCGTTTTAGCAACCACACTAAAATGAAAAAATTAACAACCTGCGCGATGACGGTAAACCAATTGATTTCCATGGATTATCCAGCTATGATGTGATTCCAAAATGGATTTGCAAAAATGAGAATCATCGATAACACGAAACAATAAATGGCCGTGGATTCGATCATAGCTAAACCAACAAATAATGTTCTGGTGATGGTGGGTGCTGCATCCGGTTGTTGTGCCACGGATTGCAACGCAGAGACTACTGCCCTACCTTCACTTAAGGCCGGAAACATAGTTCCGATTCCTGTTGTAAGACCTGCGGTAATAATTGAAACGATTGCTATAATTGTTATGCTATCCATGTTGAACCTCCTTTTGTTTAGTAGTTGATAATTTTTTCTTGCTTCCTTGAATGGCAGCGGCTATATAAACGGTTGCCAAAATGCTGAAAATATAAGCCTGTACCATTCCCGTTAACAGACCCAACGCAGTCATGATAATAGGAAATATAAATGGTGCAATGCTTAGTAATACTGCGACAACCAAACCACCACTCATAATGTTACCAAATAGACGGATCGTTAGCGCAACCGTGCGTGAAATTTCGCCAATGATGTTGAACGGTAACATGATAAATGTTGGTTTGATATATGACTTTAAATACCCTATGAAACCGCTTTGCTCAATTCCAAAAAAAGGGACAGCAAAGAGTACGGAGATAGCCAATGCTGCTGTAGTAGAAAGTGATCCGGTTGGAGGTTGATACCAGGGAAGAATAATTAAAAGATTGGCCACTGCTATAAATAAAAACAACGTGCCGATAAAGCCGATGTATTTTTCGGGCTGCTTTAATCCAACTTCTTTGATTTGTTGATTGATGGTTGTGACCACCATTTCCAAAAAGCATTGCCAGCGTGAAATGTGCATATCGGTTTTCAATTTGCGGGTGATGAGTTTCGCTGAAATCACCAACAAAAACATAATACCCCAGGTGGTAACAATGGTCAGGTTGAGGGAAAAAAATCCATATTCCCAAAAAACGGTTTGGTCTGGGCTAAGCTTCATGAACTTTTTCGTTTAATACTTTTTTGATAAGTAGTGTTTTTGATTCATACGCTTTAGTAAAACGAAGAACAATAAATCGGGCGGCAATAAATCCAACTAAACAAATCAGTCCGTTTAGCCAATTTGAATGCTGCATGATCAAATAAAAACCAACAAGCACGATTCCAATTCGGAAGATGAAACTTCCAAGAAACCACAGCGCTGGAATTTTTGATGCCATCGCCTTTCTAACAGTAAACCAAAGTCCGCCAAAGAAAAGAATACCTAAGATTACCCCTGATATCAAACTCACAATCATAAAAAGCACTTCATTCATCTTCCTTTTGATTTATGTCTTTGTTTTCTTTTTCAACCCATTGCCAGGCGAGTACACATCCTGTAAGCAGGCCAACAATTAATAAACTCAGTACCCAGGAAAAGGATTGCGGATGATGCCGATCTAACCAGACACCCAATGCTGCTCCTGCCAAGGTAGGAACTACAATAGACCATCCGATTAAACCAAACATGCCCAAGCCCGACCATACACTGCGGTGCTCTCCCTGTTGTGCCTCAAGTTTTCTCCTTGCCTTATCGCCTACCTGCTGGCTTAGTCCATTTCCATTCTTTTTATCTAGGTCAGCCATACTAATGTTCTGTAAATCTCTCCAAGCCTATAATGAAACTGCTTTCCATCTTTGCCATTGATGCGCGCATGTCCTTTTCACTTTCATCCAAGCGGGTGAATTCTTTTTCCACAGAGGCATGCAATTCACTGAGACTTGCACCGCTAATGGCATTGCGTACTGATAACAATACTACTTCGCCCGCTTTTATCATCACTCCTTCATCAATTGCTATATAATGTTCTCGCTCGGTTTCATAAGTAAAAATTCCGGGCACCAAGGCGGCTACACAATCCAATCGTTGAGGTAAAATTCCAAAAGCACCTTCACTTGTTTCCATCACGATGCGTTTAACATTTTGAATGTCTTCAAATACACGAAAGGGAAGTAATATTTTTAGATGCATACGTTAGTATTTAGTAATGTGGGCATCTCTAAAAACCCTTGCTTTCATTACCTCAACCCCTGCCCCTTCTCCAGAAGAGAAGGGTAAGCGGAGTTTTTAGAGATGCCCATGAGTAATTAGTCTTGAGCAATAAGTATTTAGTATTCAGATTTTCAATATCATCGTCTCAATACTTAATACTCATATCTTTTGTCTAGTTACTTACTTCCTCGGGTATCTTTTTGGTTTCTTCTTGCCCTTTCTTCTTTGTCGCCTCCTTTTTCAAAGCTTCATCTATGTTTCCAATCATGTAAAAGGCACTCTCTGGAATTTCTTTTAGTTCATCAGAAAGAATCCGTTCGCAACCCTTTAGTGCATCTTCCAAACTCACTACTTTTCCTTTGATCCCACTAAATTGTTCAGTTGCATAGAAAGGCTGTGTGAGAAAGCGTTCGAGCCGCCTGGCACGGTTGACAATGCGATTGTCTTCAGCAGATAATTGCTCCAGGCCGAGCATAGCAATAATGTCTTTGAGTTCTTCATAATGCGCCAACGTCTTGCGTATTTGCTGCGCCAATTCATAATGTCTTTTACCAATAATTCCCGGAGTTGCCATTTTTGAATTAGACTGCAACAAATCAATAGCCGGGTAAAGACCTTCACTTGCCTTCTTTCTTGAAAGTACAATCGATGCTGACAAGTGGGAGAAAACATGAACAGCTGCCGGGTCTGTTAAGTCATCGGCAGGCACATACACAGCTTGGATGGAAGTGATGGCACCCGCATCGGTATTGGCAATACGTTCTTCTAGTTTTGATAACTCTGTTTCTAATGTGGGTTGATAGCCCAGGCGTGAAGGCATTTGTCCCATCAATCCGGACACTTCCATTCCAGCTTGGATAAAACGAAAAATGTTATCGATGAGTAAGAGTACATCTCGATGCTCTTCGTCTCGAAAATATTCCGCCATAGTCAATGCCGCATGCCCTACCCGAAAGCGTGCACCTGGAGGCTCATTCATCTGCCCAAATAACATAACCATGTTTTGCAGTACACCCGCCTCTTTCATTTCGTGATAGAGTTCATGGCCTTCACGGCACCGTTCTCCTATTCCACAAAACATACTCACTCCTTTGTCGTGTCCCACCATGTTGTGGATCATCTCGGTGAGTAAAACAGTTTTACCTACACCAGCGCCACCAAACAAGCCAGCTTTACCGCCACGCTCAAGTGGGATGAGTACATCTATGGCTTTGATACCAGTGATAAAAACTTCCGATTTAGTTGACCGTCTGGCCAGCGATGGTGGTGATTGGTGTATCGAGTTCCACTTTACATCAGATATGGGTTCCAGATGATCAATCGTGTTTCCGAATACATCGAACATTCGTCCTATAATATTTTTTCCTACCGGAACGGAAAGTTGTTCTCCATTGGTTTCGACTACCATACCTCGTGCTAATCCTTGCGTTGGCGTTAGGGCAATGCCTCGAACCCGATTGTGATCGAGTTGAGAAAGTACTTCAATAGAAATCTCATGATTAGCTCCTGCGTGAAGCACGGTGAAAATAGAAGGTAGATTGCTTTCAAAACGTACATCCACCACGCTGCCGCGAACAGAAATAATTTTTCCCTGCGTTAAAACGTGTGGTTCGTGTTTTGAAGATATTTTCATCATTTAATTATCCTTGGTTCTTCAACCGATATGTGGATGTGTATTCAATTGTGAGATAGGTCTTGACACTACACCAAAATCTTTCTTCATTATTTGCGAATTCAATATTTACGTAAGTTTCATTCAATAGCTTAATCCCTTAATGGGAATAGGAAAAATAAAATCAATGAGCACATTATGGTGCGCACGGGATACATGGTCTTTAAACGATTGCATACTTTTATGCATAATGGAGGAATAATGCGGACCTAGCTTGGATGTAATCGCCTCAAGGTGCACTAATTTCTTTTTGATGGCATCATCACGATTCACCTTTCCTAAGGGCAAAGCCTTGTTTAGTTGGTCAATGTTACTTTTAAAATTCTTATCGACATCCTGAAAGAATTCAACAAGTACAGGATCGCACGAATAGGTTTTTACGTGTGTAAATTCAATAGCAGACAGTTCTTCTGAATCATCAAAATTCCCATCTGTATTGGCTGCTAATAATGAAATGTAGGCTGGAAATTTAAGCAGTAATTCCTGTTCACGCGCAGAGAGGTTTTTAAAATTAATCATGATGTATCTTTTTAGTACAAAATATTTCTTGTTCTTGTTTAGTGATAGTTGAACCTCGCGCAGGAGCCAATCATGAGGGATGATTACCCAACTTACCCATGATCGTATCTAACGATGTCGTTAACTTATCCAGTGCGCCACCTACTGCTTGGTCGTGCGTATCGGCCTGATTGGTAACGGCTATCGGTTGGCGGCTCTCCAGGCGTGCTTCAATCACGCAACGCATGGCGTTCAATCCACTTTTGTTGCCGTCCTCATCTGAAAGATGAACTTCAATGCGCGTAATCTGATTGCTATACCGGCTTAATTCATCTTGTATCTGGGCTACATAAGGAGCAGTAAATTCCTCGTTTCCGTTTATATTTTTATCTGTATTAAATTGAATGGTCATGTTATATATTTTAAATTGATAATTATAGTTTAGTAGCGAAATATGGCCGCAAGACCTGTCTGCGCAGGCATTTGCTCCTTGGGTATAATTACTACAGAGCCACCCATTTTACTTACTAGTTCACCTACATGATCCAGTTGATCGTCTAACATGGGTTGTGTTACGTCAGTCGATTCAAATGTACCGGTAACTTTATTTCTTAGCCTGCTTGCAATAACCCGATGTGCTTCAATGAGGAGTATATCCACTCTACCAGCTTCGGCTGCTTCAATCACCTCATCAACATGGTCGCTGCCTAACCCACCAGCCTTTGCTTGATTAAATTTTTCTGACAGCGTCTTCAGCCTTTCTGCATAAACGGGACGCATCGCTTCCCATGAAACCTGTGCCAGTTTTTCAATTGAAACAGATTGAGGATTGATTTCAATTCCGTTGGGCAACACGAATGGATTTTTATTTACCTCATGAAAAAGATTATGATGCTCGGGCAACGCTGCCAGTAGTAGCGGTAAAGCACCATGCTTAGAATAGTGTTCATAAACCGAATCGGCAACCACACGAAAAAAACGTTCGGCATCACTATCCACTTCATCTTTTTTGGCTCCCTGCCCATGATGCATGGTTGTGCTGTCGCCACCCACTCCGCCATAGGAGGCTACCGTAGAATGTTTATCGGTCAATTCATAACCCAATGCTTCCGCAATTGTTTTTGGAAAATCATCAGGCAGATTGATTTCAACAAGGGAATGTCTATTGCCTTCAAAAAGATGTATAGCATCCATGGATAACGCCAGCACTTGATAGCGATCAGCCGATTGCAGAAAATTCCTAAGCGGTTTTGTGTGGAAGCTATCCGACACAATCACCAGCTCTTCAACAGGCATGGATAAACGAATCACTTCAAAAAGTTCGGGAGAACACAGAACAGCAAGACCATCGCTCGTATGGCTCCAGAATTCATCATCATTGAGAAGCGTTTCGAAAGGTTTCAATAATTTATGAATTTCTGCTGTTGGATATTTCTCTACTAAAGATTCCTTCACTTGTTTGACTAGATTTTTGTATCGAATTGTGTCCTGCATATTTTCAGGGTGACTGCGATGCGTGGGCATGTAAAGAGAGATGCATGGCGCTTCCGCCACTGAGAGCAATTCGTGAATCAATTCCTGTGTAAGCAATTTTGTTGTCATATTGATTAGTATTTAATAGTGTGAGATATTTTTTAACACTGTTTTCTTTCTATGCTTTCATGTCCATCATTTCGTTTCCTTTTATCATAGATCCTTGAGCCATCAAACCCTGCTCATGCATTTTTTCATTTAAGGCCTTCATCACTTCAGGCTGGTACCATTTACAGGCAGTCTTACCGACTAAGGCACAAAGTACTTACTCCAAGAATAAAAAAGTTATGCACCGTGTGCAATAAGTTATATAGTTCACACATTGTCAGGTTGCACTTGGCTTAAGATCATTTATAATTCATACTGACATCACACAGACAGTTATCCTTAGTCAATACTTAAGTAATAAGGATGCCAACTTAAGAGAGTGAATAGAGATCGGTGATGCTATTATAATTTATCTCACCATTGTAGAGAGTTAGGGACAAACGGGGTGTTAATTCCACAGTAATTGACATTGGCAAATCAGTATCAACGTACTTAATTCTAATTCAGAGTTTATCCTTCTGGGAAATTCGTTTGAGACTTATTTTAGTTAAAACGAGTAAGCAAATTGAATAGATATATGTGAGCCTAAAAAGCTATTTTAAAAATTGCGGGACGTGTAACCTTTTCACCATCAACTATTTTTTTCTATTTTCGATCAGCGTCCTGTCCCGGAAAATTTATTGAAAAGTAGTACCGACTTTTTAGGGGACAACTCCCAATTTTTTTAGATACGTTTGGAAACGACTTTGCCTACGGGCGTATCTACTTCTATGCTGATCAATTTTCCATTCCTGTAAGAATACAGAGAATTGTTATTGTCTGGTGTAATCAATTGATACTGCCCTTTATCCATTCTCTTCAAATCCAGCATTTGCGCATACATGTTTGAAAAAACATGAGTAATACCTACTGGTTCTTTAAAGTAGAGATCGATTACACAATACGTAAGGCGTTGATTTCTGATTATATCGGTTACACCATTTCGCTCTCGTTGATAACGCTTGAATCCACGTTTTGTAACCGTGGCAATAACATCATTGGATTTGCGGCTTGCATTACGGTAAGCAGTTCCTTCTATCAAAATACCGTTTTTCTGAGTTGTGGTTACTTCTGATTCCATATGAATAGGAATAAATAGAAAAGTGGTGCTCGTCTCGGTGGTTAACAGCTTGAAGGATTTCGATTTCAACATTGTCTCCTTCGCATGTAATACGCCTATCTTTTCATCTTTGTAAATAACATCAAAAAAAGTCTCCTCATTTTGAGCATGTGCGAACGTTCCTGCCAATAGGAAACTCGCAAGAAGAACGAAATTCTTTTTCATAAAAGGTAGCATTATCTTATCTAAAATAGTTTCAGTTACTGATGCGAAGTCAATTGTTGATAATAGTCATGAAGGTTATCATGATCAACAACATTTATTAATTGCGTAGGATCATATTCAGGGCTACCTTTTATAAACTCTACTGAAGTCTCAACGCTTACAATAGAATTCTCCCAATCTATTTCGTTGATTAACTTGGGGGAAATCAG